>NZ_BAAAVT010000018.1:0-80556 GCF_039534665.1 Nesterenkonia aethiopica
ACCTCCATCATCGGAAGGCCTCGACTTCTATCCATCCACCGCCACGCCGACTCCGGCGCGCGTCCCAGCTTCTACACCCTCAAACGCGAAGAGCCCGAGAAGGCCCTGGAGGGCCCCGGGGTGTGCGCTGGACGTGCGCAGCGACGCGCCGGGATGACCACGCGCACGCCCTCCGGACACAGAACGGCCCCGGCGGTATGCACCGCCGGGGCCGCACTGGATCGGTGGGCTCGGTCCACCATGGGCCGAGCCGCACCGACCATCGTCGTACTGGAGAAGCTCTCCCGCCGGGACCGTGCCCTGCAGGAGACGACCTCAACCGGACGTCGGAGAAGGAATCAGCCCTCCTCTTCCTCCTCGGCCGGGTCCTCAGCCGGGTCCTCGGCCGGGTCCTCCTCCATACCCTCTTCCTCTTCGACCGCCGGGTCCTCTTCGCCGGTGTCCCCGTTGGTGTCACAGGCTGTGACGCCGAACAGTGCCAGGGATCCGACTCCGATGGCGGCAGCCAGGGAGCGAAGCTTGTTGTCGTCGGTGGTAACCATAGGATCAGTACCTCCGTCCAGGTGCATTCTCGATGCATCGCGGGCTTTCCGCTGGTCACCTGATCTGACCGTTCTGCGGCAGTCGCCTGCCTTCGACCAGATGACTCGTGACCATTCTCACCATAGAAGTTCCCTGAAAGAAAGCTCTGCAAAAGCTTTCTCCCGAATCTATGAGGACGCTCCCATGAATCGTCCAGGTTGTCGCCCGGATCACGCTGAATCTGGACGTAACCTGAACGTCCACTCGGTGGTCGGTTCACTCGAGCAACAGCTCCGCTGAACCGGGGCGCCGGGTCGACGCACCGATCAGCTGAGGATGTCCTCCATATCGTCGACGGTCAGGATGTCCTCGTCAGCGGGCCGCTCCGGCTCGGCAGCCTCGTCCCAGTCGCTGAACCGGACGTCGAAGACGTCGCCGTCATTGTCCGCGTAGACCGACAGCAGCACCGGGTCATCCCCGGCCCGGACCACGATCTCCCGGCGGTCATCGGTGTAGATCCACACGTCCTCGCCGTCGCGGGTGTCCGCCTCCGCCTCGAGCTCGCCGAATCCTCCGGCCTCCTCGAGGCTGCCGCGGAAGTCGGCCATCCACTCGTCCACCGTGAAGCCCTCGGGGAAGATCTGCGAGTAGTCCACCCACTTGCCCTCGAACTCACCGGCCAGCTCGTCCTCATCGATCTCACCCGGGAACTGTCGCGCCACGGCGGCCAGCTCGTCCTCGCCGCGCAGATAGGTGCCGTCGTCGAAGGAGATGTACTCGGCCGAGGCGCCGCCTGCCTCCTCCCGGAGGGTCAGCGCCGAGCCGTCCATCTGCCCCGAGTAGTGCTGGACGATGGTGTCCGCACCCTCTTCGGCGTCGATGTCGGCCTCGACCTCCTCGGCGCCGGCGGGCACCTCGGCGTCGAGCACCACGGACTCGGCCTCCTCCATGGCACGCCACAGGTCGGCTTCGATCTCCTCGATGGCCGGAGCGTCTCCCGCCTCAGCCTCCGTCTCGTCCTCGGGCTCCTCGTCGGCCCCGTCCTCGGCGATCTCGTCCGGCTCGTCGCCCTGGTCCTCGGCGCCGTCCGGATCCACATCCTCCTGACCGGCGTCCTGCTCGCCGGCGTCCTCCTCGGCCTCGCCGGCCCCACAGCCGGTGAGGGCCAGCAGGGCGATCCCCACGATCCCCAGCATCCTCACCGTGGTCGGGACCGCAGCGGTCTCCATCTCCTCAGTCACGTCGTGCCTCCTTCAGGCGGTGCATGATTCCTCCGTTCCGCCGCGCGTCGCCGCGCGACCCCATCACTGGTCCGAGACGTCCTCCTCGGTGGGCCACCCCTGATGGTCGGCGATGGCATCGAAGATGTCGTCCAGGGTGATGACGTTCTCAGGCTCCTCGGGAATGTCCGCGGAGTTCCAGTCGGTGAAGGTGTACGTGCTGTCCTCATCCCGCAGCTCCAGGAGGTGCGGCTGTCCGTCCGCGGCCACCACGTACTCGGTCTCTCCGTCCTGCTGCGCGTAGACGTAGACCTCCTGCCCGTCTCGGGTCTCCCGGACTCCCGAGATCGCATCCGTGTCCTCCTCGCGCAGCTCGCGCTGCCAGATGCCCAGGAAGTCCTCGGCGGAGAAGATGGAGGCCGAGCCGTCGGCGGAGAACTCCACCCACTGGTCGGCGACCAGGTCCTCGATGAACTCCGGCTCCACCGCGGCGGCGACGTCGTCGTCCAGGTTGCCGTACAGCAGGGCGCCGAAGTCCTCCCCGCGGAAGTACTCGACACCACCGACCGCACGCTGGGTGAAGGTGTTGCCCTCCCCGGCCGCGTAGCTCATCTCCGAATCCGTCCCGTCCAGGGCACCTGTGATGGTGATGTCGCCGACCGCGTCCTCGTCGATCTGCTCGAACAGCTCGTCCAGATCGGCCTCCCCGGCTTCGACCTGCCCCTCGATGGTGACGGTCTCAGCGGCGAGCATCGTCTCCCACATCTCGTCCTGGATCTCGCCGAGGCTGGGAACTTCGGCCTCAGCGACGGTGCCGTCGTCGGAGTCCTCGGGGGCGTCGTCCGCGAAGGGGTTCGACGCGCAGGAGGTGAGCAGCAGGGTCCCGGCGATCGCCAGGGACGTCACGGCGGTGGGCTTCATCGTCAGGTGCCTCTCAGCAACGGATCACAGGGTGCTGTCGGACCACCGACGCCTCGCGGCAGAGTGGTCCGAAGCGTGACTATACCCACGGAACCTGGTCCGTGCCTCCACATGACCTGGGGCCTCAGACGAGCCGCGGGTCCTCCTGCCTCCTGACACGCAGCCAGCGGTGCCCATAGCCCTCCAGGTCGAGCTCGGAGCGACGGCCGGCATCCAGCCGGCAGGCCCCGGGCTGCAGCAGATCCACCAGCTCCGTGCCCTCCGACAGGTCCTCGAGCTCGAAGCCGACGACCACCGGCTCCGGGCTCAGATTGTGCAGCAGGACCATGGAGGAGCCCCGCCAGACCATCCGGTGGGCCAGCACCTGCTGGTGCGGCTGCTCGATGATCTCCACCGTGCCCCAGCCCAGCTCCGGTGACTCCCGGTAGCGCTGGCAGAGCCGCGTGATGTGCTGCAGCAGCGAGCCGGCGTCCCGGCGGGCATCGGCCGCATTGACATGCTCCGGGCCATAGGGGCCCTCCACCACCGGCCGCGGCAGCCGGCTGGGACGAGCCGCGGAGAAGCCGCCGTTCTTCTCTGCGGACCACTGCATAGGGGTGCGCACCGCGGCCCGCCCCTCCAGGGAGAGTTCCTCCCCCATGCCGATCTCCTCACCGTAGAACAGCACCGGAGTGCCGGGCAGGGCGAACAGCAGCGAGTACGCCATCTTCAGGCGCCGGGGGTCTCCGTCCACCATGGGCGGGAGTCTCCTGCGCAGTCCGCGGCCGAAGAGCTGCATCTCCTCCGCAGGGCCGAACGCGGCGAAGATCTCCTCCCGCTCGTCCGTGTCGAGCAGGTCGAGGGTGAGCTCGTCATGGTTGCGCAGGAAGGTCGCATACTGGCAGGTCTCCGGTAGGCCGGTGGGGCGGCTGCGCAGCGCCTCCGCGATCGGCCGGGCGTCCTGCCGCGCCATGGCCAGGAACACCTTCTGGTTGGTGAGGAAGTCGAACTGCATGGTCAGCTGGTCGCCGCCGTCGCCGCCGAAGAACTCCACCTGTTCCTCATGCGGGAGGTTGACCTCACCGAGCATGATGCCCGCGCCGTTGCCGGAGGAACGTCGTTGCAGGAAGCCGCGCAGAGCCCGCAGATAGTCATGCGGCTCATCGAAGGCATGGTGCTGCTGCAGGTCGATGGTGTTCTCGTTCAGCGCGAAGGGCACGGCGTCCACCCGAAAGCCGTCGACGCCCATCTGCAGCCAGAACCCCATGGTCCGCTCGATCGCCTCCCGCACCTGCGGATTGGCGGTGTTCAGATCCGGCTGATGACGGAAGAAGTGATGCAGGTAGTGCTCGCCGGTCTTCTCGTCACGGGTCCAGATCCCGTCCTCCACATCGGGGAACATGGTCTGATCGGAGGTGTCCGGAGGGGTGTCCGCGCGCCATACGTAGAAGTCCCGGTACGGGCTGTCCTTCGAGGACCGGGCCCGTCGGAACCACGGGTGCCGGTCCGAGGTGTGGTTGATGACCAGGTCGATGATCACCCGGATGCCGCGGTCATGGGCCACCCGGATGAACTCGACGACGTCGCCGTGGTCGCCGTAGCGCGGATCCACCCCGTACATGTCCTGCACGTCGTAGCCGCCATCGCGCCGCGGAGACGGGTAGAAGGGCATGAGCCACAGGCAGGTCACCCCCAGCTCGGCCAGGTAGTCCACCCGCTGAGTGAGCCCGGCGAAGTCCCCGACGCCGTCTCCGTCCGCGTCCAGAAAGGTCTCCACATCCAGGCAGTAGACCACGGCGTTCTTGTACCAGAGGTCGGCGGTGTCGGCGATACGCATGCTGGGGTCCTCCTTCGGCGGCGGCCGGTGCTGACTCAGCCGGACCGGAGCCCGGGGAGCACGTGCTCTCCGGCGGTGTCGAGCCATGGGCGCTGATCCTGGCCCACGTGGTGCAGGTACAGGGTGTCGAAGCCGGCCTCCATGTCCTCGACCAGGTGCTCCAGGTGCCACTGCGGGGACTCCGAGATACGCACCGCCTCCCGGACCCTCGCCAGCGGAACATCCTCGGCGACGGCGTCGAAATGCTCCGGGGAGGGCAGGTCCTGATCCACCGGGGGCCCGAAGACGTTGGTCCGCCATTGGTCATGGGCCAGAGCCTCCGCCTCGGCTCTGGTCTCCGCCCAGCTGAGGTGGACCTGCAGCATCGCCGGGCCGACGCCGCCGGCCTCCCGATAGGCCTGCAGCACGTCCCGTTCGGCGTGGTCGGGCTGGTTCAGCGTGATCACGCCCTCCGCCCACTCGGCGGCCCGCTGCGCAGACTCCACCGTGATGCAGGCCGCGTAGAGCGGCACGGGGTCGGCGGGCAGGTCGTAGAGGACGGCGTCGTCCACGCGGACCAGGCCGTCGTGGCTGACCCGCTCCCCCCGATGCAGACGACGGATGATGTCGGCGCATTCGGCCAGTCGGCGCCGTCGGGTCTCCCGGTCAGGCCAGGGGTCCCCGGTGATATGTTCGTTCATCGCCTGGCCGGCGCCCAGGGCCGCCCAGACCCGGCCGGGGAACATCTCCGCCAAGGTGGCGTAGGCCTGCGCGACGACGGCCGGATGATGGCGCTGTCCGGGTGCCGTGACCGCGCCCAGGGAGAAGCTGGTGGTGACCAGCGCCGCCCCCAGCCACGCCAGCGTGAAGCCTGAATGCCCCTGTCGGGTGGACCAGGGCATGAAGTGGTCCGAGCTCATGGCCGCGTCGAACCCCACCTGCTCGGCCAGCTGCACGTCGCGCAGCAGCTGGGACGGAGGGATCTGCTCCTGCGAGGCGTGGAACCCCACGCGCGGGTGAGGCAGGCCAGCGGTCTCCTCTGCCATGCGCCCTCCTGGTCACCTGTCACGACTCGGTGCGCAGTCTGCCACGAGCCGCGGCATGCGCGCACGGCCCGGCGGCTCAGGCCGGTTCGGCGTGGATGTGGGCGTCCTTCAGCTCCAGGTAGGTCTGCGCGTTCTCCCTCAGCCCGGCGACCTCATCCTCGGTGAGCTCGCGCCGCACCTTCGCGGGCACGCCGGCCACCAAAGACCGGGGCGGAATGACGGTGCCCTCCAGCACCAGGGCGCCCGCCGCCACCAGGCTCTGTTCGCCCACCATGGAGCCGTTGAGCAGGGTCGCTCCCATGCCGATGAGACTGTCGGCCCCGACCGTCGCTCCGTGCACGACGGCGCCGTGGCCGACGGAGACGCCTGCCCCCAGCGTGCAGGGGTACCCCTCGTCCGCGTGGAGCACCACATTGTCCTGCAGGTTCGTCCCGGCACCGACGGTGATGCGTGCCGAGTCGCCCCGAGCCGAGACGCCGTAGAACGCCGAGGAGTCCGGCTCCAGGACGACGTCGCCGGTGATCGCGGCTGTGGGTGCCAGGAACACCCCGGCACCGATGCTGGGGGTCTTGCCTCTGACGGTCAGGATGTGTGCCATGCTCCGGTCCTCCTTGATCGGATCCTGCGGTCCAGCGGGGCCTCTCCCCGCTCAGTACCCGGCGGTGGTGTCGACGACGCCGACCGGCGGCTCGCCGTCGCGCAGGCGACGGTGGTTCTCCAGCACGCGGTCCCGCAGCCGCGGAACCACCATGGCCTTGGTGTCCGCGGTGTGCGGCGTGATCAGACAGGTCTCCAGCTCCCACAGCGGGTGGCCGTCAGGCAGCGGTTCCGGCTCGGTGACGTCGAGCCCGGCTCCTCGCAGCCGTCCGGCACGCAGCGCGTCCACCAGGGCGTCATGGTCGATCAGTCGACCGCGCCCCACGTTGGCGACCACCGCGCCGTCGGCCAGCAGACCGAGCTGGCGGGCCCCGATCATGTTCTCCGTGTCCGGGGTGACGGCGGCGGCGAGGGCCAGGACGTCAGCACCGTCGAGCACTTCGTCCAACTGGTCCTGGGAGACGGTCCGATCTGCGCCCTGCAGCGGCTCCTGGGTGCGCCGGACCACCGTGACATGCGTGTCGAAGGCCTTGTAGAGGCGCACCATCTCGGCGGCCACGCCTCCGGCCCCGACCACGACGCAGCGCAGTCCGTTCAGCGAGATCCCGCCCTCGGTGCCCCAGCTGGTGGCCCGGGCCCGGACCTTGAGTCCGCGCAGGGCCGCCAGGGTCAGCAGCAGCCCGTGCTCGCCGACGGGCTTGGCGTAGGAGCCCTTGGCGGAGGTCCAGAGCCGGTCCGGGAACCGACGCAGGATCTCGCCGTACTTCTCGATGCCGGCGCTGGGCAGCTGGATCCAGGAGATCTGCGGGTTGGCCTCGAGGACCTCCGCCAGGTTGAAGCTGCGGAACATGCCGGTGACCACCACCGCCGTCGGCTGCTCGTCGGCGCCGACGATCTCGGCTCCCTGGGCCTGGAGGCCGGCGACGAGCTCCGGCTCGCCGTCGGGCATGAGGTGGATGCGTGAGGTCACGAGGTCTCCGTCCGCGTCTCGAACTTGTCGGCCCCCGATCATGCCTGAGCATGTCCGGGCGCGTCTGGGGTGGTCCGGCTCACCATCCTACGAGGTCAAGGCCACCGACGTCGGAACACGTGACGGGCCCGGGCTCCCTGTTCAGGGAGCCCGGGCCCGTCACGTCTCAGCCGAGGGCGGCAGTCAGCCCTTCAGACCGTCCACGATCGTGTTGAGCGTGGCCGAGGGGCGCATGGCCGCGGCCGCCTTGGCGTCGTCGGGCCGGTAGTAGCCGTCCAGCTCCACGGACTGGCCCTGCACGCCGTTGAGCTCCGCGAGGATGGTCTCCTCCTGGGAGACCAGCTGCTCGGCCACGGGACCGAAGATCTCCGCCAGCTCGGCGTCCTCGGTCTGGGCGGCCAGCTCCTGGGCCCAGTACTGGGCCAGATAGAAGTGCGAGCCGCGGTTGTCGATCGTCCCCAGCTTCCGGCCCGGGGAGCGGTTCTCCATCAGGAACGTCGCGGTGGCGCGGTCCAGCGCGGAGGCCAGCACCTTCGCCTTGGGGGCATCGGCCTGCTCGGCGTACTTCTCCAGCGAGGGCACCAGCGCGAAGAACTCTCCCAGGGAGTCCCACCGCAGGTAGTCCTCCTGGACCAGCTGCTGGACGTGCTTCGGAGCGGATCCGCCGGCCCCGGTCTCGAACAGGCCGCCGCCGGCCATCAGCGGCACGATGGAGAGCATCTTCGCCGAGGTTCCCAGCTCCAGGATCGGGAAGAGGTCGGTCAGGTAGTCGCGCAGCACGTTGCCGGTCACCGAGATGGTGTCCTCGCCGCGGCGGATGCGCTCCATGGAGAGCTTCGTGGCCTCCACAGGGTTGAGGATCCGGATGTCCAGGCCCTCGGTGTCGTGGTCGTCCAGGTAGGCCTCCACCTTCGTGATGAGGTTGGCGTCGTGGGCACGCTCCGCGTCCAGCCAGAAGACGGCGGGCGCGCCGGACTCGCGGGCCCGGGTCACGGCCAGCTTGACCCAGTCCTGGATCGGGGCGTCCTTGGTCTGGCAGGCGCGCCAGACGTCTCCGGCGGCCACCTGGTGCTCCATGAGCACCGCACCGGCGGCGTCGAGCACCTGCACGGTGCCCGGCTGGGAGATCTCGAAGGTCTTGTCGTGGGAGCCGTACTCCTCGGCCTTCTGCGCCATCAGGCCGACGTTGGGCACCGTACCCATCGTGGCCGGGTCCAGAGTCCCATGGGCGCGGCAGTCCTCGATGACGGCCTGGTAGACACCCGCGTAGGAGGAGTCCGGGATGACGGCGAGAGTGTCGTCCTGCTCGTTGGAGGGGCCCCACATGTGGCCGCCGTTGCGGATCATCGCCGGCATGGAGGCGTCGACGATCACGTCGGAGGGTACGTGGAGGTTCGTGATGCCGCGGTCAGAGTCGACCATGGCCAGCCGCGGTCCCTCAGAGAGGCCCTTCTCGATCTCGGCCTTGACACCCTCCGCGACGTCGGCGTCGAGGTCCTCCACGCCGGAGAGGATCGAGGCCAGCCCGTCGTTGGCCGACAGGCCCGCCTGGGCGAGCTGCTCCCCGTACTGGGCGAACAGCTGCGGGAAGTAGGCCTTGACGATGTGGCCGAAGATGATCGGGTCGGAGACCTTCATCATGGTGGCCTTCAGGTGCGCGGAGAAGAGCACGTCCTCCTCCTTGGCGCGTGCCACCTGGGCGGCCAGGAACTCGTCCAGGGCGGCGGCGCGCATCACGGTGGCGTCCACGACCTCCTCGGCCTGCACCGGCAGAGCGTCCTTCAGCACCACGGTCTCGCCGGAGTCGGTGACCAGCTGGATCGTCAGCGTGTCCTCGGAAGCCAGGACCACCGACTGCTCATTGGAGGCGAAGTCGTCGGCACCCATCGTGGCCACGTTGGTCTTCGACTCGGAGGTCCACTCGCCCATCCGGTGCGGGTTGGCCCGGACGTAGGCCTTCACGGACTCGGGAGCACGGCGGTCCGAGTTGCCCTCACGCAGCACCGGGTTCACGGCCGAGCCCTTGACCCGGTCGTACCGGGCGCGGATGTCCTTCTCCTCCTCGGTGGAGGGGGACTCCGGGTAGTCGGGCAGGGCGTAGCCCTGGGACTGCAGCTCGGCGATCGCGGCCTTCAGCTGCGGCACCGAGGCGGAGATGTTCGGCAGCTTGATGATGTTCGCCTCGGGGGTCTTGGCCAGCTCGCCCAGCTCGGCCAGGGCGTCCGCCTCACGCTGCTCCTCGGTGAGGTGGTCCGGGAACTGGGAGATGATGCGACCGGCCAGCGAGATGTCTCGGGTCTCCACCTCCACGCCTGCGGTCGAGGCGAAGGCCTCAACGATCGGTTTGAACGAGTAGGTCGCCAGCATCGGCGCTTCGTCGGTGTGGGTGTAGATGATCTTGGCCATCGGCGCGTGATCTCCCTCGAGGTCTGGGGTCAGGGAACAGGCTGGAGCGTCGCCCCGGCCTGTTTTCGGTCAGTCGACGATCCAAATCTACCGGAGTGCGGGCTTGAGCCCGTGCTCCGTTTCGTCGCCTGCGGCGACGCGCTCATCTCCCGGGTCATGTCCCGGGTCATATACCGAGCACGGCGCGGGCGATGAGGAAGTAGACGATCAGTCCGGTCGCGTCCACGAAGGTGGAGATGAACGGATTGGCGAACACGGCGGGATCCGCACCCAGCTTCTTGCCCAGGATCGGCATGAGTCCGCCGGCCGAGGCCGCCAGGGTGCAGATGGCCAACAGCGTGAGCCCGATCACCGCCCCCACATGCCATTCCCACCGCCAGCTGACCAGCAGGAACCCGAGGACCCCCAACACGGAGCCCAGCGTGATGCCGACCCTGATCTCCCGCCAGAACACCTTGAACACGTCCCGGGTGGTGACATCGCCCAGCGCCATGGCGCGCGTGACGGTGGTGGCCGCCTGATTGCCGGTGTTGCCTCCGGTGCCGATCAGCAGCGGAACGAACAGCGCCAGCACGACGACGGCCTCCAGCGTCTCCTCGAAGACGTCGAGGACCTGCACTGTCAGCGTGGCCCCGATCGCCAGGACCAGCAGCCATACGATGCGCGAGCGCATGATCGTCAGCACCGGTGTCGACAGGTACGGCCGGTGCAGCGGCTCGGCACCGCCGTGACGGGCGGCGTCCTCCGACTCGGCGCGCTCGAGGATGTCCAGGGCGTCATCGACGGTGAAGATCCCCACGACCCGGTGCTCGGAGTCGGTGACCGGCATCGCCAGGTGCTTGCGGTCCGCACACAGACGGGCCGCGTCCTCGGCGTCATGGTCCGCATCCACCGAGTCCGCCTCCGTGGTCAGGGAGGAGATGCTCACGTCAGCGTCCGCGGCGACCAGGTCCCGCAGCGAGACCACCCCCTTGAGCAGCCGCTGCCGGTCCACCACCGGCAACGTGTAGAGGGTCTCTGCCTCATCCCCGGCCCGGCGAATCTTCTCCATCGCCTGCCCCACCGACCAGTGCTCCGGGATCGCCACGAATTCGGGGCTCATCTGGCGGCCGATCGTGCCGGAGGGGTAGCCCAGCACGATGTTGGTCAGGCTCCGCTCGCGCGGGTCCAGATGCCGCATCATCTTGCGCGCCACCGAGGCCGGCATCTCGTCCATCAGACGCACACGGTCGTCGGGGTCGAGTGAGTCGAAGTACAGCGCGACGTCGACGTCCTTCAGGCCCTCGATGATCTCGTGCTGCAGCGCCTGGTCGAGCAGGTCGAAGACCTCCACCGCCCGGTCCTTGGGGAGCAGGCGGAAGGCCACGGCCCGGTCCTGCACGCCGAGGCGCTCCAGGAAGTCGACGATCTCGCCGACCGGAAGGTCGTCCAGCGCCTCGCGCAGATCTCGCAGCCGCTCATGGCGGACCAGGTCTGCGAGCTCATCCAGTCTCTCTGACACTGACATCACCCCTTCCGAGGGTGTTGGCACCGATGAGTGGTCATCGCCGGCGGGATCCGCCGGCCGGTGCCGAGCGGGCCCGCACGCTGAGGGGCTCGCGGCCCCTCAGGTCAGTGGAAGAAATGTCGCGCGCCGGTGAGGTACATCGTCAGGCCCGCCTCTTCGGCGGCGTCGACGACCTCCTGGTCCCGCTGCGAGCCGCCCGGCTGCACGACGGCGCGCACCCCGGCGGCGATCAGGCTCTGCAGCCCGTCCGCGAACGGGAAGAACGCATCCGAGGCGGCCACCGAGCCGCGGGCGCGGTCCACGCCGTCACCTGCGAGCGTGTTGGCCCGCTGCACCGCCAGACGGCACGAGTCCAGGCGGTTGACCTGGCCCATCCCGATGCCGACCGTCGCGCCCTCACGGGCCAGGAGGATCGCGTTGGACTTCACCGAACGCACCGCGCGCCAGGCGAACTCGAGGTCCGCCAGCGTGGACTCGTCGGCGGCCGCACCGGAGGCCAGCTTCCAGGAGCCGGCGGCATCGCCGTCGGCGTCCAGGGCATCCGAGGCCTGCAGGAGCATCCCCCCGGAGATCTGCTTGTACTCCACCCGGTCCCGCCGGTGGCCCTCCGGGAGCCGCAGCAGCCGGATGTTCTTCTTCCGGGTGAGGATCTCCAGAGCCTCCGGCTCGAAGTCCGGGGCGACGACGACCTCGGTGAAGATCTCGGCGACCGTGCCGGCCATCTCGGCGGTGATCGTGCGGTTGGCGGCGATGACCCCGCCGAAGGCCGAGAGCGGGTCGCAGGCGTGGGCCCGACGATGCGCCTCGGCGACCGTCTCCCCCACCGCGACGCCGCACGGGTTGGCGTGCTTGATGATGGCCACCGCCGGGCCCGCGAAGTCGTAGGCGGTGCGGACGGCCGCGTCCGCGTCGACGTAGTTGTTGTAGCTCATGGCCTTGCCGTGGAGCGTCTCCGCCTGGGCCAGGCCAGGGGCGGCGTGCGTCTCCGTGTACAGGGCCGCCGGCTGGTGCGAGTTCTCCCCATAGCGCAGCCCGGTGATCCGCTGGAGGGCCAGCCCGGCGTAGGGCGGGAACTGCAGCGTCTTGTCCTTCCGGGGGAGAGGGGGCGCCGGCACCGAGGCGGCGTCGAAGTCGTCGTCGTACTGCTGGGAGGTCCAGCGGGCCACCGCGGTGTCGTAGGCGGCGGTGTGGGCGAAGGCCAGGGCCGCCAGCCGCTGGCGGGTGGCCAGGGTGAAGCCGCCCTGCTCGGCGGCGGTGATGACCTCCCCGTAGCGCAGCGGATCCACGACGACGGCGACCGAGGCGTGGTTCTTCGCCGCGGCGCGCACCATGGAGGGCCCGCCGATGTCGATCTTCTCGACGATCTCATCCTCCGACGCGCCGGAGGCCACGGTCTCCGCGAACGGATAGAGGTTGACCACCACCAGGTCGAAGGGCCGGATCTCCAGCTCGTCGAGCTGCGCCCGGTGGTCCTCGCGCCGCCGGTCGGCCAGGATGCCTGCGTGGACGCGGGGGTGCAGCGTCTTGACCCGGCCGTCCAGACACTCGGCGAAGCCGGTGACCTCGGAGACCTCGGTGACCGGCACGCCGGCGTCGGCGATGCGCTGGGCGGTGGAGCCGGTGGAGACCAGCTCGACGCCGGCCGCGTGCAGCCCCTGGGCGAGCTCCGTCAGCCCCGTCTTGTCGAAGACGGAGACCAGGGCGCGGCGGATGGGCTGCCGATCCGTGGCGGAGGAGTTCTCCTCAGGGCTGGGACTGGTGTTCTGCACGTTCGACACGCACGCTCCTTACTCTCCGACACGGCTGGAGGGCAGGACCGCTGCGGGTCCCGCCGCTGCGGGGCACGGCGGCCCGGGCGCCCTGGATGAGGGCGCGGCGGACCTCGATCAGTCTAGCGCCCCGGCGCTGGCCTGCGCCTCACTCCTCGAACTTGTAGCCCAGGCCGCGCACCGTGATCAGGTGCTGAGGCCGGGAGGGGTCCGGCTCGATCTTGGCGCGCAACCGCTTCACATGCACGTCGAGGGTCTTGGTGTCCCCGACGTAGTCGGAGCCCCACACTCGGTCGATCAGCTGACCCCGGGTCAGCACACGTCCGGCGTTGCGCAGCAGCATCTCCAGCAGCTCGAACTCCTTCAGCGGCAGGCTCACGCCGTCTCCGCGGACCTCCACCGTGTGCCGCTCCACGTCCATGCGGACGGGCCCGGCCGCGACGGAGGAGGTGTCATCCACCTCGGTGTCCACGTGCCGGCGCAGCACCGCACGCACCCGGGCCAGCAGCTCCCGGGAGGAGTACGGCTTGGTCACGTAGTCGTCGGCGCCGAGCTCCAGGCCCACCACCTTGTCGATCTCCGAGTCCTTGGCGGTGAGCATGATGACCGGCACATTGGAGCGCTGGCGGATCTGCCGGCACACCTCAGTGCCGGGCTGGCCCGGCAGCATCAGGTCCAGCAGGACCAGGTCGGGGCTCTCCTTGTCGAAGAGCTCCACGGCCTGCAGGCCGTCGTCGGCGACCGAGACGTCATACCCCTCCTTCTGCAGGGTGTACGACAGAGCCTCGGAGAACGAGGGCTCGTCTTCGACGATGAGAATCCTGGTCACGCTGTTCCTCCTTCACCGGCGCGAGCGCGGTCGGACTGTTGATGGTCGGTGCGGGGGCCGCCGTCGGCGTCGGCCTCCGGGGCGCCCTCCTCGGGCTCCCCGGGCCCCTGGCCCTCCTCGAGCTCCGGGATCCGCACGGTGAACGTGGACCCCTTGCCCTGCTGGGACCAGAGGGAGACCTCTCCCCCGTGGTTGGTGATGACGTGCTTGACGATGCTCAGGCCCAGGCCGGTGCCCCCGGTCTGACGCGAACGGGCGGCGTCGACACGGTAGAAGCGCTCGAAGATCCGCTCCTGGTCCTCCGGGGCGATGCCGATGCCCTGGTCCGTGATGGTCACCTGCGCGATCCCATCGCGGGAGGACAGCCCGATCCCGATGCGGGTGCCCTCCGGGGAGTAGCGCACGGCGTTGTCGATGAGGTTCCGGAAGGCCATGGTCAGCTGATCATGGTCCCCGTGGACCGAGCGGGTCAGGCTGCCCCCGACCTTGATGGTGATGTCCTTGGCCTCCGCGGGCAGCGTGGAGCGGTCCACCGCCTCCGAGATGACCTCTCCCAGGTCCACGGGGCGCCCCGAGTGGACCACGTTCTTGCCCTGCACGCGGGAGAGCTCGATGATGTCCTGGACCAGTGCCGCCAGGCGGGCCGACTCGCGCTGCAGGCGCTGGGCGAAGTGCCGCACCGCCTCCTCGTCGTCGGCGGCGTCCTCGATGGTCTCGGTCAGCAGCGAGATGGCGCCCACCGGGGTCTTCAGCTCGTGCGAGACGTTGGCGACGAAGTCATGCCGCACCGCCTGGGTGCGGGAGAACTCGGTACGGTCGTCGGCCAGGACCAGGATGTACTCGTCCCCCAGCGGAGCCACACGCAGATGCACCACGATGGAGGACTCCCCCTGCAGCCCGCGCGGCAGCTCATGGTCCTGATCGATGATGACGCCGTCGGCCCGGACCCGCGCGGTGAGGGCGAGCAGCTCCTGGTGCACCACGGTGTGGCCGCGCACCAGGCCGAAGGCGTAGGCGGCCGGATTGGCGCGCACCACGCCGTCGACGGTGTCGACGACGATGTAGGCCAGGCCCAGCGAGGCGAGCACCTCGGTGGCGCCGGCGGGCATGGTCGGCTCGTCCACGTCGATCCCGGCGGCGCGCTGCAGCTCGCTGACCCGGAACGCGTGCATCCCGGCGACGCCCAGGAGCAGGCCGACCAGGCCGGAGACGATGGCGATGAGCAGGGAGTCCACGCCTACAGCTTAGGCATGTGTTCATGCGCTCGTCGCCGCAGGGCCCCGATGCGTCGAGGGGTTCAACGAGCGTTCACCTGGTGGTTGACTGGGGCGCGGGCCCGCGTTCACGTCCGTCGGTGAGCCTGGAGCGTCGGGATGCTCCGGGACGAGCCGGCGCGCCCGCGGCAGGCCGCGGCCCCCTCACGACGAAAGGACCGTCACCCGTGCGCAAGCTCTTTCAGGAAGACCTCCAGAACCTCGGCGAGCAGCTGATCGACATCGCCACCCTGGTCTCCCAGGCGATGCAGAAGGCCTACCGATCCTTCGAGACGGCCGACGTGCAGCTGGCGGAGGAGGTCATCGCCGCGGATCAGCGGATCGACGCGCTGCAGAACGACCTGGACGAGCGTGCCATCGACCTGCTGGCGCTGCAGGGGCCCGTGGCCTCCGATCTGCGCACCATCGTCGGCGCCCTGCGGATGAGCACCTCGCTGGAACGCATGGGGGATCTGGCGCGCCATATCGGGCAGCTGGTCCGCCTGCGCTACCCGGACCACGTCTCTCCGGAGCACCTGAAGCCGGTGTACGCGCGGATGGCCCAGCACGCGCAGGACCTCGCTGAGAAGGTTGTGAGGCTCCTGCAGACCCGGGACCTCGCCCTCGTGGACGAGATCACCGCGGAGAACGAGGCCATCAATGCGCTCCACGCCTCCGTGTTCCGCCTGATCGCCGAGGACGAATGGGATGCCAGCCCCGCCACCACGGCGGACTGCACGCTGGCCAGCCGATACTTCGAGCGCTTCGGGGACCACGGCGTCTCCGTGTCCAAGAAGGTCGCCTACCTGGTCACCGGAGAGTGGGACGTGAAGGCCCACGCCGAATGAGCTGAGTCGGCTCTCCGGCCCGGATGTGACCGCCCGAGCAGGTGAGGAAGACGGCCCCGACGTCATCGAGCGGGAGACCCGACCACGGGTCTCCCGCTCGATGACGTCGCTGGGACGGTGCTCGCGCGTCGCGCGGCCGTCCCGCTCAGCAGGGCGGCCCGGACAGCCTCACTTCTTGCCCTGGTTGGCCACCGCCTCGATGGCCTCCTTCGCGGCCTCAGGGTCCAGGTAGGTGCCCCCGGGCTTCACAGGCCGGAAGTCCTCGTCCAGCTGGTAGTGCAGCGGGATGCCGGTGGGGATGTTCAGCCCGGCGATGTCCTCGTCGCTGATGCCGTCCAGGTACTTCACCAGGGCGCGCAGAGAGTTGCCGTGCGCGGCGAGCAGCACCGTCCTGCCGGCCTTCAGGTCCGGGATCACCGCGGACTCCCAGTACGGCAGCATGCGCTCGACGACGTCCTTGAGGCATTCGGTGCGCGGGGCGGCGTCACCGAGATCCGCATAGCGAGGGTCGCCGATCTGCGAGTACTCGTCGTCGGCGTCGAGCTCCGGCGGCGGAGTGTCGAAGGAGCGGCGCCAGGTCATGAACTGGTCGTCGCCGTACTGCTCACGCACCTGGGTCTTGTCCTTGCCCTGCAGCGCGCCGTAGTGGCGCTCGTTGAGCCGCCAGTCCCGCTTGACCGGGATCCAGAGCCGGTCCGCCGCCTCCAGGGACAGGTGCGCGGTGGTGATGGCCCGCTGCAGCAGCGAGGTGTGGACGACGTCGGGCAGCAGGTCGTTCTCGGCCAGCAGCTCGCCGCCGCGGGCGGCCTCGGCCCTGCCCTGGTCGGTCAGCGGCACGTCGACCCAGCCGGTGAACAGGTTCTTCTGGTTCCAGTCGCTCTGTCCGTGACGGAGCAGAATGAGGTCATAGCTCATCTGGCGGTGATCCCTTCCGATGCGTGATGTGGGTGGAACGTCGGTGGTCAGGGCGCACGTCGGCGGGCGCGGAGTGGAACGGCGATCGCGTCAGCTCATCCGGCTCACTCGGAGACGGCGGGCTCGACGTCGGCCAGGTAGACGGCGGCCATGGTCGCGCCGATGACCGGGAACAGGAAGCCGAAGGGGCCTCCGAACAGCTGGGAGTAGACGCCGAACAGGCACAGCAGCGCCGCGCCGCCGGTCATGCCGAGCCAGAACCCCTTGGTGCGCTTGAATGCGATGTCGAAGCGCTGCGCGTTCTTCGGCAGGCATTTCAGCAGCGCCACGCCCGCCACGATCAGGCAGACGACGGCGAAGGCGAGGAAGAGGTAGATCTCAGAGACGAGGACGGCGTACCAGATTCCGGACATGTGTCGATGCTATCGCTTCTCGTCGCGGTTTTCCGAGGCGACCAGCCGCAGCGCCTGCAGCAGGTCGGCATACAGGTCGTCCACGTGCTCGATGCCCACCGAGAGCCGGATCAGCCCGTCCGGCACCGTCTCCGGTTCGGTGGAATGCCGACGGCGGCGCTCCGCCAGGGACTCCACTCCTCCGAGGCTCGTGGCCGGGGTCCACAGGGTCAGATGCTGGAGGACGGCGTCGGCGGTGGCGGCGTCGGGCAGCTCGATGGTGAGGATCGCTCCGAAGCCGCCCAGCTGGGCCGCGGCCCGCGCATGCTGCGGGTGGCTCCCCAGCCCCGGGTACCGGACGCCGCGCAGGGGCGTCTCCCCGGTGGGGAGCAGCGCGGCGAACCGCCGGGCGAGCTCGGCGGCGTTGGACTCCGCGGCGTCGAGGCGCACCGCCAACGTCCGCACCCCGCGCAGGGCCAGGAAGACCTCCATGGGCCCGGGTACCGCGCCATGGAGGGTGCGGTGCTGGTGCAGCCTCTGATGCAGCTGCTCATCGGCCGTGATCGCCGCCCCCATGATCAGGTCCGAGTGTCCGGCCAGGAACTTGGTCACGGAGTGGAGCACGACGTCGGCTCCGTGCTTCAGCGGCTGCTGCCGCAGCGGGGTGGCGAAGGTGTTGTCCACCACGGTGAGGATGCCGCGCCGCTTCGCCTCGGCGAGCAGCGCCGGCAGGTCGGCGACCTCGAGCATCGGGTTGGTGGGGGACTCGATCCAGAGCATCACCGGCGCGTCCTGCGCCTGGGCGAGGGTGGCGACGTCGGCGATGGTGGTCCTCACCGCCTCGGTCTCGGCGATGTCCACCCGGTGCAGGGTCAGCAGGCCCCGGTCCGCCATCTCCTGGGCCAACGTGGAGAAGCCCATATAGCTGTGCCGGGGCAGGATCAGGTGGCCGCCCGGGGGCAGCAGATGCACCACCGCGGAGATCGCGGCCATCCCGGAGGAGAACAGCAGACCCGGCAGCACCGGCACCGGGTGTTCCTCGGCGGTGGTGACGAAGCCCTGACCGCTGTGGCCCCGGCGCGTGCCGGCCTCCAGATGGGCCAGCAGCTCCTCGAGCGGCTGCCAGGAGGGCACGCCTTCTCGGGCGTACTCCCAGCGGTTGTCGCCGCCGGGCCGATAGCTGTAGGTGGAGGTGAAGTCCACCGGGGGATTCACCGGGGAGCCGGCCTCATGGATGCCGCGGCCTCCGGACACGAGGTAGGTGCGTTCGTCAGTCACATCAGCCACGGTAGTCGACTCCCCCGTCACGAGGGCCGCCCGCCGAGCCGCGTCCAGGCTCTGAGACGCCGGCAGGGCTCGCGGGGCGCCGGCGGAGGTGCTCACACAGGCCTCCGGTGACGTTCGATGATCGCGTCACCGGAAGCGTCACCGGAAGCCGATAGGCTGTCCGCGTGACACAGACGAAGCCAGCGAGCACGCGCGGAGCCTTCATCGTCGTCGAAGGCGGCGACGGGGCCGGGAAGACCACGCAGCTGGACCTGTTGGAATCCTGGCTGAGCGCCCACGACGTCGCCTGTGAGCGGACCCGGGAACCCGGCGGCACCCCCATCGGCGAGCGGATCCGGACGCTGGTCCTGGAACACGGCCACGGTGAGGTGGACCCCCGCACCGAAGCGCTGCTCTTCGCGGCCTCACGCGCGGCCCACGTGGTGCAGCGGATCCTTCCGGCTCTGGAGTCCGGGGCCACGGTGCTCTGCGACCGGTACATCGACTCCTCGGTGGCCTACCAGGGCGTAGGACGTGGCCTGGGCCCGGAGAAGGTGGCGGAGATCAACGGCTGGGCCACCTCCGGACTGCAGGCGGACCTGACGATCCTGCTGGATGTGGACCCGACGATCTCCCAGCGGCGGCGGGCCGGACGCGACGGCGGCCCCGGGGACCGTATGGAGTCCGCCGACGACGCTTTCCGAGCCCGCATCCGAGAGGCCTTCCGCAGCCGGGCCGAGGCCGAGCCGGACCGCTATCTCGTCATCGACGCCGACGACGACGTCGATGCCGTGCAACGGCAGATCCGGCACCGAGTCGCCGCGCTGATCGGCGAACCTCTGCGCGCCGCCCAGCCCGCCGGGTCCGAGTCCACAGATCCCGAGCTGAACGAACCCGAGCTGAGCGAGAGCTCCGGGGAGGCCGGTCTTGGCTGAGCCCGCCGTCTTCGCCGAACTGCCCGCGGTCTTCGCCGAACTGGTGGGCCAGGAGCCCGTGGTGGACCAGCTGCGCCGGGCCGTGGCCGCGAGCGCACCGGCCCATGCCTGGCTGGTCACGGGGCCGCCCGGATCGGGTCGGTCCAACGCCGCCCGGGCCTTCGCCGCCGCACTGAACTGTGAGGTGGCAGAGCCGACGGAGCGCGGCTGCGGGACCTGTCGCTCCTGCCGACTGGTCGCCTCCGGCGCCCACCCCTCGGTGAAGCTGGTCTCCACCGAGAACGTCACCTACCGGATCGATGACGTCCGCGAGCTCGTCACCACCGCCCAGGACAGCCCGCAGGGGGCACGCTGGCGAGTCATCGTCGTCGAGGACGCAGACCGGATGACCGAGCGCGCCACCAACGTGCTCCTCAAGGCCATCGAGGAACCGCCGCCGCACACGCTCTGGGTGCTGTGCGCCCCGAGCCCCGCCGACGTCCTGGTCACCATCCGCTCACGTTGTCGACTGGTGAGCCTGCGGATCCCCCCGGCCGACGCCGTCGCCCGGCTGCTGGTGGAGCGGGACGGACTCAACGCCCAGCAGGCGCACTTCGCTGCCCGGGTGTCGCAGAACCACGTGGGGGTGGCCCGGCGCCTGGCCCGCGACCCCGAGGCGCGCCAGCGGCGGGAAGATGTGGTGACGCTGCCGCTGCGGGTGCGCAGCTCCACCGACGCCGTCCGGGCCGCCGGCACACTGGTGGCGATGACCCAGGCCGACGCCGAGGCGACGGCCGACGCCCGCCTCGCCGAGGAGCAGGCCGCGCTGCGGCGCTCGTTGGGGCTGGAGCCGGAGGAGAAGATCCCGCCGAAGCTGCGCAGCCAGTTCAAGAGGCTCGAAGAGGAGAACACCCGGCGCGCCAAACGCGCCGTGGCCGACTCGCTCGACCGGGCTCTGATCGACCTGACCGCGGTGTACCGGGACGTGCTGAGCCTGAAGCTCGACGCCGACGTCGAGCTCATCAACGACCACCTGCGCGAGCAGCTGGCCGACTACTCCGAGAGCCTCAGCCCGGAGCATGCCCTGGGCTGCCTGGATGCGATCGGCGCCGCACGCACCAGGATCGGTCAGAACGTCCCGCCGCTGTTGGCCATGGAAGCTCTCATGATGTCCTTCCTGCCCGTGGAGGCCCACCGACGCTGAAGGGAGCCCTTCCCATGGAGACCACCGCAGGCCCTGTGCTCCGCCATGCGGCGGCCCTCGGCGTCGCCGCGATGCTGCTCAGCGGCTGCGTGCCGCTGGGCGGACCGCCAGAGACGCAGCAGCCCTCCCCCGGCGACACCGCCGAGGACGTGGGGCGCGGGAACGCCACAGACCCCGCTTACGCCAGGTTCTACGATCAGGAGCTGGACTGGGAGGACTGCGAGCGCGGGGCGCGATGCGCCGATGTGGAGGTCCCCCTGGACCACGCCGAGCCCGACGGCGAGACTCTCCAGCTCCGCATCATCAGCTCCGGCACCGGCGGGCCTGACGCCCCGCATCTGCTCATCAATCCTGGCGGCCCCGGGTCCTCCGGATATGACTCGGTGGCCGAAGACCTGCAGTACTTCTTCACCCCGGCCCTGCTGGACGACTATGACATCGTCGGCTTCGACCCGCGTGGAGTCCACCGGTCGGCGCCCGTGGAGTGCCTTACGGACGAGCAGATGGACGAGAACCGGGAGCAGGTCGCCGAAGGGGACGAGGAGCTCGACGACGAGGCCGCCGTCGAACAGGCCCGCGAGGACGCCCGCTGGCTGGGTGAACAGTGCCTCGAGCAGACCGGCGAGGTGCTCGGACACGTGGACACCGCCTCCGCCGCCCGAGACATGGACATCATCCGTGCCGCCCTGGGCGAGGAGCGACTCAACTACCTCGGCTTCTCCTACGGGACCCACCTGGGGGTGACCTACGCGGAACAGCATCCGGCTTCGGTGGGACGGTTCGTGCTCGACGGGATGATGAACACCGCTCTGAGCGACCACGAGCTCTCCCTGGACCAGGCGGTCGGGTTCGAGGAGGCGCTGCAGGGCTACGCAGCATGGTGCGTCGAGCAGTCCGACTGTCCGGTGGACGGTGAGGCTGAGGACGTCGTCGACGCCGTGGCGGGCCTGTTCGAGGATGTCGCCGAGGAGCCCTCAGAAGGCCCCGACGGGCGGACCATCTCCGTGAGCGTGCTGGTGAGCGGGTTCATCCAGCCCATGTACTTCTCCGGGGGCTGGCCGATGCTGAACCAGGCGCTGGGCTCCGCCCTCGACGAGGAGGACTTCTCCTCCTTCCAGCAGTGGGCTGACCTGGCCGCAGGCCGCGAGCCCGACGGCAGCTACGGGTGGAAGAGTCAGCTCGCCTTCCGCGCGATCATGTGCCTGGACCACCCGGTCTCGGAAGACTCCGAGACCATCGAGGCGGAGTATGAGGAGACCGTGGAGGCCGCCCCCACGTTCGGCCCGTACCTGGGGCACGCCGGCATCGCGTGCTCCGAGTGGCCCTTCGAGCCGGTGGGCGAGCCGCGGGAGCCGCAGCTGGACGAGGTGGAGGAGATCCTGTTCATCGGCACCACCGGGGATCCGGCCACCCCGGTGTCCTGGGCCGAAGACATGCACGCCATGGCGCCCACCTCCTCCCTGTTGGTCTACGACGGCGAGGGCCACCTGGCCTACCGGCCCGGCAACACCTGCGTGACCGAGATCGTCGACTCCTACCTCCTCGACGGGGAGCTCTTCGAGGGCCGCCAGGACTGCTGACCCCGGCCAGCATCCCTCCTGGTGAGCGGCATGCCGCCGCTAGAATGGCGGCAGCTGGGTGACGGTGACGTCGCCTCGGTGGCCGCACCGTCGTCGACAGCTCTGACCGTCGTCGTGTCCAGGAGGTCGCCATGAACGAGGATTCCCGGCATCGAAAAGCTGTCCCCTACACCCCCGCATCCCGGGCACTGGGCGTGATCGTCGGATTCGACGGCTCGGACCAGGGGTCCCGTGCGCTGCACTACGCCGCCGTCGAGGCTCATCGGCGCGATCTCCAGCTGACAGTCATCAGCGCCTTCACGGTGCCGCGCGCCGTCGCCGGCTATGTGGACTCCGCCGCGGAGATCACCGGAGACTCTCTGGCCCGGCGGGGCGCCGAGGAGGTCCTCGACGAGGCACGCGACCAGCTCCACGGCTATCCCGGCCACGTCGAATACCGGGTGGAGCACGGGGATGCCGCCGGAGTCATGATCGCGAGGTCCGAGAACGCCACCCACGCCGTCGTCGGCGGCCGCGGACGCGGTGGTTTCGTCGGACGCCTGCTGGGTTCGGTGTCCTCGGCGCTGCCCGCCCACGCCCACTGCCCCACCACCGTGGTCAACCGCCGCTACGATCCCGACCTGGTGGGCGGCGACACCCGATTCACCGCGCGTCGGGACGCACGACCGGTGATCGTAGGCGTCGACGGCTCCGCCCACGGACGAGTGGCCGCACTGCACGCCGCCGAGGCCGCCGGGCTGCGAGGCACCTCCCTGCAGCTGCTGCTCGCGCTGCCGACGATCGACTCCTCCCTGCTCTGGTACGCGGGCCGCACCGCGAAGGAGTCCGGCATCACCGAACTGGAGATGCAGGGCCTGCAGGAACGGCTGGACGGGGACGTCCGCTGGCTCACCGGACATTTCCCGGACCTGAGCATCGAGGGAATCATCGAACAGGGCTCGCCGACCCAGGTGATGGCCCACGCCACCGAACGCGCCCAGCTCACGGTGCTCGGGACCCGCGGCCGGGGAAGCATCACCAGCGCACTGCTGGGCTCGGTGTCCCGCAGCGTGCTGATGGAGGCCCACGGGCCCGTGGAGATCGTCCCGCTGCTGACCGATCGCCGTCTCAACGACCACGGAGAGCACGAACCCGTGCTCTGAGACACGGGAAGATGTCGCGACCTGAGCCGGCGCGTCCGAGCTGAAAGGCCTGGACAGCAGAGATCGCGCAGCCGTTTTGACCAGTCCGCCCTGAGCCGAGTAATGTTGTGCATCGCGCGCGAGGGCACACCGTCCACGCGAGCAGGCCACCTTAGCTCAGTCGGTAGAGCGATTCACTCGTAATGAATAGGTCGCCGGTTCGATTCCGGCAGGTGGCTCCGTGGATGCAGCAGAACCCCCGGTCAGGCACGCTGGCCGGGGGTTCTGTCATCTGTCGGGCGTGCTCAGAGGCCCAGCAGCTCCCGGGCCTTCGCGTACTTCGCGGCCAGACGGTCACGGGTCTCCGGGTCCAGCTGAGAGGTCCGTGCAGGATCGGTGTTGTCCGCGAGGTCCGCCGCCTTGACCTGCAGCGCCAGTTCATCAGACCGCACACGGCGGTAGTAGTCCTCGGACGACTCTCCCTCGCCTCGGGAGACCGCCTCCACCGCGGCGACGACCTCCTCGGGCATCCGACTGGCCAGCAGATCGACGGCCGTGACCGACGTGTCCTCGATGACGTCGTGGAGCCAGGCCGCCGCCACCACCTCCGGCGCCGCACCGGCCACCTCGGTATGCCCGGCCACCCGCTCCGGATGCCCGATGTAGTCCGCCCCCAGCTTGTCCACCTGCCCGCGGTGCGCCTCGGCGGCGATCTGCGCTGCCGCACGCACCAGGGCCGGCCCGCGCAGGGGCTCCCGTCCCAGCTCCGTGGTCATCCTCAGTCCTCCCACTCCGAGCAGTGCAACGTGCCCTCCACCTCGGCATCGCCCACTGCCGCGGTGGCGAACTCCACCTGCGCCTCCCCCAGCTCGATGCCGTCGGGAGACGTCGTCTCCTGCGGACGCTCGGCTCCCTCCAGGCGCACCTGGGCGAAATCCTCGCCCGCGACCTCGACCCGCGAGGAGTCGTCACCGGTGGTCGCGATCAGGTGATGGACCTCCCCCGGGGGTCCTGAGCACAGGACCTCCGACGGGGCAACCCGATGAGTCTCCCCACCCAGGGTCACCTCCAGCTCCCCGAGGTCCCCGCCGGGGTCCGCGCCATGCCGGGCATCCGTCACCTCCAGCTCGCTGGGGTCGAGGTCCTTCGAACATCCGACCGCCACGAGCGCCGCAGCGACCCACGCCACCGTGACCCACGCCACCGTGACCCACGTCGTCCTCATGCCACGGAGGCTACCACCGCGCACCGACAGGACGCCCGAGACGAGCCTCCGGTCCACCGGCTCACACAGCTCAACTACGCGCCTTCGCACAGCTCAACTGCGCGCCTTCGCACAGCTCAACTGCGCGCCTTCGCACGACGCCGCGGTGCCGGGGCGATGAGCCGGTCCACACTGAAGCGGCCGGCCCCTGTGGCGACCAGGATGACCAGACCGGCGAAGATCGCCAGGACCAGCTCGTAGCCGCCCTCGGAGACGAACAGGCCCGCCGGCGCATGGACCAGGAACAGGGCCACCACCATGGAGACCGCATTGACCGCCGCGGCGATCGGGGTGAACAGCCCCACGATCAGCAGCACACCGCCGATCAGTTCCGCGCCCGTGACCACCGCAGCACTCACCGAGGCCGCCGGCACACCCATCCCCTCGAAGGAGGCGGCCGTGCCAGCCACGGTCCACTCGTCGAACTTCTGCCAGCCATGGGCCACCAGGATCACCCCCAGCGCCACTCGCGCGACCAGCAGGGCCAGATCCGTCAGCGCCGGGGCCCCGGCCGACGGGTTGAGCAGCGTCTTCATCTCGGAACGTCCTTTCGCCAGCACCTGCCGCAGCAGACACAGAATCGTCCGCGGGCCCCGGAACACACCGGGCCGACCCGCGACTCGTAAGTTGTTGCGACAACCAATGTAGGGCACAACAGTTGTCCCATCAACCCCGGTGCGCAAGAATCGACCTGTGGACGCGCAATGGTTGGACTCCCGACAGCTGGCCGCCTGGGTGCGGCTGACCGCCGTGCTCGAACTGCTCCCCGGCGTGCTGGACTCCCAGCTCCGCCACGACGCCGGCCTGACCCACTTCGAGTACTACGTGCTCGCGGTGCTCTCCGAGACCGAAGGCCAGTCCCTGCAGATGAGCACGCTCGCCGTGCGCACCAACGCCACACTTCCCCGCCTGTCCCATGTCATCCGACGCATGGAGGACCGCGGCCTCGTCCGGCGCCGCCGTCGTCCGGACGACGCGCGCGCCACCCATGTGGAACTCACCGAGATCGGCTGGGAGAAGGTGAAGGCGTCCGCCCCGGGCCACGTGGCCACGGTGCGTCACCACGTCATCGATGCACTCACCGCCGAGCAGGTCGACCAGCTGCGGGAGATCGCCGAAGC
Organism: Nesterenkonia aethiopica; assembly: GCF_039534665.1. NCBI lineage: Bacteria > Bacillati > Actinomycetota > Actinomycetes > Micrococcales > Micrococcaceae > Nesterenkonia > Nesterenkonia aethiopica. Next base: position 25,461 of record NZ_BAAAVT010000018.1, read on the forward strand.
CATGCTGGGCCGTCTCGACCCCGAGGGGCGCCTGATCCCCGTCTACCGCCGCCACGACACGGTCGCCGATGCGGACGCGGGGAAGGACACCGACGCCGACACGGACGCCGACCCCGACGCCGGCGGCGGCTCCGCCGGCGCGTGACCAGCTCACCACTCGCCGACTCATGCCGCTCCCCGACGAACCGCATCTACGATGGGCGCATGACCGACAGTCCCAGCCCCCTGCGCCGAGATCCTCTCCCCCCCTGCGGGGTCGACGGATGCTGGTCACCGGCGTGAGTCGCCGGGACGGCATCGGTCATGCCGTCGCCTGCCGGCTCGCCGCCTACGGCGCCGAAGTCTTCTGCCACCATCACCGCCCCCACGACGCCGACCAGCCCTACGGCGCCGACGATCTCGGGGCGGTGCTGGCCAGCGTGGCCTCCCATGCGATCCCGGGAGCGCGGGTCGAGGATCTCGGAGCCGACCTCACGGTGACCGGCGCCCCAGACCGCGTGGTCGACGCCGCCGTCGAGACCTTCGGCGGCCTGGACGGGTTGGTGTGCAACCAGGCGCTCAACGGCTCGGACGGCGGCCTCGGTGAGCTGACCGAGCAGCTGCTGGACCGCCACTGGGCCGTGGACGCTCGCGCCTCGATCCTGCTGGCCCAGCGATTCCTGCACCACCACCGGGACGGCAGGGACGCCTCGATCGTCTTCATGACCTCCGGGCAGGGCCAGGGCCCGCTGACCGGAGAGATCGCCTACGGCGCGGCCAAAGCCGCCCTGGCCGGCATCACCACCACGATCGCCGCACAGGTCTCCCCCACAGGAATCCGCGTGAACACCGTCAACCCCGGACCGGTGGACACCGGCTACATGACACCTCAGCTCTGGGGCCAGGTGGCTTCGATGTTCCCCCGCGGCCGGTTCGGAGAGCCCGACGATCCGGCCCGCCTCATCGCGTGGCTGATGACCCCAGAGGCCGAATGGATCACCGGGCAGGTGCTGCACACCGAGGGCGGTTTCGCCCGGTGGCGCACCGCGGAGGACTGACCGGCCCCGAATCCGGGACGCGCGACGACGCCCGTCAGACCCGCACATCCAGCCCCAGATGCTCGGCGAGCGCAGGGGCCAGCTCCACGAGCTGCTCCGGACTGATGGTCGCCCCGCGCAGTCCGGTGAGCCCGATGATGCGTTCCAGCCGGGCGCCCCGGAGGTCCACATGGTCCAGAGACGCTCCGCTGAGGTCCAGGGTGCCGATGCCGGTGTCCGTCACGCGCAGCCGACGCACGCTGGCCCCACCCAGGTCCAGCTCGGTGAGCGTGCACCCGCTGAGTTCGACGTCTGTCAGGGACGCGCCGCGCAGGTTCACCAGATCCATCTTGGACTCGGCCACCCGGACCTCGGACAGGCCGGACTCATAGAGCTCCGCCACTCCCACCCGGGAGCCGAGGACCTCCACCGCGCGCCAGGTGGAGCGAGGCGCAGCCAGATGAGGACTCGCCAGCCGCTGCAGACGGGTCTCCGCCACCGTCGCACCCGTCAGCGTCACCTCCTGCAGCACGATGTCGATGAGCTCGCTGTCCACGATCCGGGCCCCGGTGAGGTCCTCCCCGTGGAGCGTCTCACCGGTGAGGCGCAGGCCTTCGGCATGCTGGCTGAACAGCAGCTCGGAGGCGTCACCGTCGACCAGGCCCGTCGGCGCCGCGAGGTCCAGTCGCGGTGGGTGCGGTCTCGGGATCTCGCCGGAGGAGGTGCGACGGGAGCTGGAGCGGGCCGCTGGGCGGCTGGCGGGGCGGCCGGTGTGTCGGCGGGAGGACGTCATCGGCCGAGACTATCGCCACCCACTGACGACCATGGAGCGTGGACGCTCCCGAGCGACCGGTCGTGAGGCTCCGACCTGGACCGGCTCCGCGCGGTCCACGATGCTAGAGTGCGGGGTCGTGGACCTGAGAGTGGGCGCATACGCCGTGATCATCGACGACGAGGGCCGCATGCTGCTGCCCCACTGGCGCGACGAGACCCTGGGCTCGGGCTGGACCCTGCCCGGAGGAGGCATGGACCCCGGGGAGCACCCGCACGACACCGTGGTGCGGGAGGTCATGGAGGAGACGGGCTACGAGATCGAGCCCGGCGAGCTCCTCGACGTCGGCAGCCTCATCATCCCCGGCGACCGGCGCCGGGCCGAGCACGGCGGCACCCCGCTGCAGGCGCTGCGGATCATCTACCGCGCCCGCATCACCGGCGGCTCCCTGCGCGTGGAGCAGGACGGCACCACCGACGACGTCGCATGGTTCGCTCCCGAGGAGATCGACATGCTGGACCGAGTGGACCTGGTGGACCTGGCCCGTCGCCGGGCCGGCCTGCTCACCTCCGCCTGAGTCCGCGGCCGAGGCCGCTGCTAGGCTCACGCACGTGCGCACCTCATACTTCTACGAGCCCTCCGCCGGGCACGGGCTGCCCCACGACCCGTTCAACGCCATCGTCGCCCCGCGCCCGATCGGCTGGGTGTCCACCAGCACGGGGCAGGGAGGGCTGAACCTGGCACCCTACAGCTTCTTCAACGCGGTCAACTACACGCCGCCGCTCATCGCGTTCTCCAGCATCGGGCACAAGGACACCGTCGCCAACATCGAAGCCACCGGCGAGTTCTGCTGGAACCTGGTGACCACGGAGCTGGGCGAGCAGATGAACGCCACCTCGGCGGCCGTCGACACCGAGATCGACGAGTTCGAGCTGGCCGGGCTCACCGCCGCGCCCTCCCGGGTGGTGAGCGTGCCGCATGTGGGCCAGGCCCGCGTGGTCTTCGAGTGCCGCCGCACCCAGATCCTGCGCCTGACGGACGCCTGCGGAGAGGATACCCCCGCACGGATGGTCTTCGGGGAGGTCGTCGGCGTCCACCTCGACGAGTCGCTGCTCGACGACGGGGTCTACCAGACGGCGGCCGCGGACCCGCTGCTGCGCGGCGGCGGGCCGGCCGACTACTTCAGGATCCGTGGCGAGGACCGACTGAGGATGCACCGGCCTCAGCCCTGAGCGCCGGCGTCGCGCTCCTCGTCGGCCTGGTCCGTGCTCTGCTCCTTCTCCCCGGTGATCACGGTCATCACCAGGTCACCGGGCTCGACCTCGTCGACAGCGACGGGCGTCACCGAGGCGAAGTCCTGCGCGTTGGTCACCACCACTGCGGTGATCGCGTCGAAGCCGACCCCGTGCACGAGCTCCAGATCCACATCCACCAACGGCTGGCTGACCTCCACCCGGTCCCCGGGACGCACCGCCGGGGTGAAGCCCTCGCCCTTCAACGTCGGGGTGCGGCTTCCGCAGTGGACCAGGATGTCGACGCCGTCGTCCGTCCGGATCCCGTAAGCGTACCCGCCGGACGGAGCGGCGATCACCACTCCTGCCACCGGAGCCACCAGGTGGCCGCTGACCGGGCGGATCGCCACGCCGGGGCCCATGGTCCCGTCGGCGAAAAGCTCATCGTCCATCGCGTCCAGTGGGAGCAGCCGCCCGGGCAACGGGGCCATGACCTCCACCATCGACGGCGTGTCGGCCCGCCCTCCCCGCTGCTCCGCCGCGGCGGGCGTCGGCGTCACCACCGGCGACATCGAGGTGGTGGTCGGCGGTTCGGGGTCGGGTTCGGCGTCGGGGTCCTCGTCGGGTCCCTCCCGGTCCACCAGCAGCAGGGTGGGCACGAATCCGACCGCCAGAGCCAGCGCCAGCCCGCCCAGCAGCAGCGCCCCCGACCCGTGGGCCGTCATTGCGGGCACACCGGCCAGCGCGGGCGGGACTGCGCTCACGGCGGCCGCCCCGGAGGCCGCCGTGAGCGCACCGCCGACCGCTCCGCCGAGCATGCCGAACAGGAACGGCTTCTTCAGCGGAAGGGTGACCCCGTAGATCATCGGCTCGGAGACCCCGCCCACCAGCCCCGCTACCGAGGAGGCCCCGGCGATCTTCCGACGCGCGGCAGAACGGGTCCGCAGCAGCACCGCACCGGCGGCCCCGGCCTGGGCCACCACCGCGGCGGCGATGACCGCGGGCAGCGTCGCCGCCGTCGGGACTCCCACGATGCCGGTGCCCACGGACTCGGCGATGGTCCCGAGCATGCCCCACTGCAGCCCCAGGATGGTCAGCACATGCCACAGGCCGCCGAGCACTGCTCCGGCCAGCCACGGGGTGGACTCCAGCACGCCCACCACGAGCGCCACCAAGGCCTCCCCAGTGATCACCACCATGGGACCCAGCAGCACCAGCGCCCCGGTGACCACCAGCAGCAGGGTCACCAACGGGGTTCCCACGCTGCGCACGGCGGCCGGCAGCATGCGGTCCAGCGTGCGCTCCACCCAGGCCTGGACGAACACCACCAGCAGGATCGGGATCACCGAGGCGGCGAAGACCATGATCGGGAACGGCACCCCCAGCAACGATCCCGTGGGGACGGCGGTATGTGACTGGGCCTCCCCCAGGTCCAGGATCGAGGGGTACACCAAGGCGGCGGCCACCGCCATGGCCGTGAACGGCTGGGCACCGAACCGTCGTGCCGCGGTCACCGCCAAGAAGAGAGGAAGGAACAGGAAGATGCCCTCCGAGACGGCGCTTAGCACGGTGAACGTCCCGGCCTCAGGGTTCAGCCATCCGAGCTCGCCGAGCACCACGACGACGGTCTTGAGCAGCCCTGCGGCGGCCAACGGCCAGATCACCGGGGTGAACACCGCGGCGAGCATGGTGATGATGCGGCTGCCCAGCCCGCGGACCGACAGCACCGCGGTGGAGAGCTCCAGCTCCGGCATGGGTCCGGCGGGACGGCGGGTCAGCAGCTCCAGCTCCTGGTGGACGAGCTCAGCGCCTTCCCCGGTGACCACGTGAAGCTCCCCGTGGGCTCGGATCACGGTGATGACACCGGGCAGCGCCCTCAGCGTCTCAGCACGGACGGCGGATTCGTCGCGCAGCACCACCCTGACCCGGGTGGCGCAGTGCGCGGAGGAGGTGACGTTCGCGGCGCCGCCCACGCCGTCGAGGATGTCCTCGGCAAGAGCACGGGTATCCTGGGTGCTCATGCGGTCTCATGCTCCTTGGGTCCTGATGTGGGGGCGGGCCGGTGCCCGTGGGCTCCAGCCCGGCCACTATAGGCCAGCGCCGGGGATATCACCAGAAGACCCCGCAGTCGCGGGCGCCGCTCAGTGCGCCCGCTCCAGAGCGGACTCCGCGTCCTGGAGGCTGGCCAGCACCCGGTCCGCGCGGCGGCGCACGGAGAGCACCTCCGCACTGCCCACGCGCACCATCGCGGCGGCCTCGGCCGTGGTGGCTACGTGGTTGGCGGCCTTGGACAGGCATGAGTGCAGCTCCGAGGCCCGGCCCGGGATGTTCATCCCCTCAGCGGGGAAGAGCCGGTGGGCGTGGCGGCAGAGGTCTCGCACCGCGGGGAGCTGGTCGGCCAGCTCGTCCCCGATGGCGACCAGGTGATTGTGCACGACGTCGTCGTCCACACCCTCGACCACCTGGTGATAGCGATCCAGGCCCCGGACGAACCGGTCGTGGGCCTGCCGCCAGAGTCCGTCGCCCAGCTCCTTCTCCAGTCGGCGGGCACGACGGCGGCCTGCGAAGAGCTTCATGCTTCCCTCCACCTGCGTGCTGGGCCGGCGGCGCCGGACGGTCGGACCTGCGACGGACGTCGTCGATCAGACAGTCTACCCACGTCAGCACAGGGCCGTGGGGAGAGGACAGGAGCCCGTCAGAACCTCAGTAGGATCTTGCCGCTGTGGGCACCGCTGTCGAAGTAGTCGTGGGCAGCCGCTGCGTCGTCAGCGGCGAAGACGCGGTCGGTCTGCACGCGGATCCGTCCCTGCTCGATCAGCGGCCAGAGCTCCTCCCCCACTCCGGAGACGATGCCGGCCTTGGTCGCCGCGTCCCGGGAGCGCAGCGTGGTGGCGATGATCCGCAGTCGGCGGGCGAGCATGAGTCCCAGGTCAGCCTCGGCCTTCCGCCCGCCCTGCAGCCCGATGATCACCAGCCGTCCGTCCACCGCCAGGCTGCGCAGGTTGGTCTGCAGGTACTTGGCTCCGATGACGTCCAGGATCACGTCGGCGCCACGGCCGTCGGTGATCTCGGAGACCCGGTCACCGATGTCCTCCTCGCGGTAGTCGATGACGTGATCGGCCCCCAGGCTGCGGGCCAGCCGCGCCTTCTCCGGACTGCCCACGGTGGTGAGGGTCCTGGCCCCGAGGGCGTGCAGATACTGCAGCGCGAAGCTGCCGATGCCGCCGGTGCCGCCGTGCACCAGGACGGTCTCCCCCGGCTGCACCCGGGCCTCTCCGCGCAGGTTGGAGTGCACGGTGGCGGCCACCTCGATGAGCCCGGCGGCGTCCACCACGTCCACACCCGCCGGCACGGGGAGCACGTGCCGGGCATCGACGACCACCTTCTCCGCGTAGCCTCCGCCGGCCAGCAGGGCGACGACGTCGACGCCGACGAGCTCCTGCACGGCCGCGGGGCTGCCCAGTCCGGCGGCCGCCACGCGACCCGAGACCTCCAGCCCGGGGATCGGGGAAGCCCCTGCCGGGGGCGGGTAGACGCCGCGGCGCTGCATGACGTCAGCTCTGTTGAGTCCGGCCGCGGCGACGTCGATGAGAACCTCCCCGGCGGCAGGGACCGGATCCGACACTTCCGTGAGCGCGACGACCTCCGGGCCGCCGGCGTCGGTGTATTCGACTGCTCTCATGGTGCTCCCTTCCTCTGGAACGAGTGGCCTCGGAAGACCGCATCTGCGCTCTGACACGCCGGTCCGACGGGCGGGAGGCCGTCACCTGTGGCCACTGGACGTCCCGTCAGGAGTGCGGGCCATCCACAGCGTCCAGCGGTCGACCTCGGTGACTCCGCCCTCCGGCAGCTGGGCCCGCAGGACGTCCACCAAGCGGGCCAGCTCGGCGTCATCCAGTTCATGCAGGATGCTGCGTCCGGTGCGGGCGGCGACGTCGGCCAGCAGGCTCTCGCGGTCCGGATGCTCGGCGCGGACCTCCCAGAGCGTGCTCACCTCCACGTGGACCCCGGCCTCCTCCAGCGCCTCGGTCAGCTCCTGAGCACCGGGCCGACGGGCGGCCTCCACCTGCAGCAGGCGGGGAAAGGCCTCGAAGAACCAGCCTCGCACGTGCCGGGCATCGCCCGGGAGGGCGGCCGCAGTGAGGTGCGCGGCGGTGAGGTCCGGCGCAGCGAGCTCCGCGGCGGCGAGGTCGACGTCGGCGGGCTGGGAGACGTCCTCGACGGTGCGGTCCTGGACGATGAGCGTCCCGCCCGGCCGCAGCAGGCGCCGGGCTTCCTCGGCGAAGGCCCGCAGGTCCGGGAGGTGATGGACCAGGGCCCGGGAGAACACGACGTCGGCGCAGGCCTCCGGAAGGCCGGTGGCGGTGGCGTCACCCCGGTGGAAGGTGATCTGCGGATCGGCACCGTGCTCCGCCGTCGCACTGGCCAGGATGGGGGCGCTGGAGTCCACGCCGATGACGCGTTCCGCACCGAGCTCCCGCCAGGCTCGGCTGTAGATGCCGCCCCCGCAGCCCAGGTCCACGACGACGGCGGCGCGCGGGTCCACGAGCCCGGTGACGTGCGCAGACCAGCTGGGGTGGGCGCGCCGCCCGGAGTAGGTGCGTGCGTTGTGTGCCGCGGTGAAGTCGATCATCGGTGGTCCTCCTGGACGTGCGGCCCCACCGCTGCGGGAGTGGGCCGCTCCGGCGCTGACCGGCCGAGGTCGGCCCACGCCGTCCGACTCGATGCCGGGGCGGGGTCTCACGTATAGTCTGAGCCTAGGTTTTCACATCGGCAGGTGCGTCCGCGGAGGAATCTCCGAGCGCGCCAGCGTGTCGAGGACCCTGATGACCGGGAGCGCTGTCCGAGCGGCCGAAGGAGCCGGTCTTGAAAACCGGTGTGCGGCAACCCCGTACCGTGGGTTCGAATCCCACGCGCTCCGCTCATGTGCAGGCCCCTGACCAGGCATTTCTGGTCAGGGGCCTGTCCTGTGCGAGCACGAGAAGAGCTCCGGAGCCGACCAGCGTGAAGGTGCCGCATCAGCGTGCTCCCTGTGCCGTGGCGTCCCGCGGCCGGATGAGGGACTCGTGCACGTCCCCCGGAACGATGTTCACCCGAAGCGTCTGGGGGCGGTTCTCGGTCATGGCGATCATCGCGTCGTAGAGCTCCTCAACCGGCCGCGCGTCTGTCGCGGACTGGAGCATCGTGGCTGCACGGTGATTCGCCTGCGAGGAACCGGCTCGTGCGTCGAACTGTGCCGCCGCCTGGTCGCGCGAACTCACCAGGCACAGCTCCAGGAATCGGGCACCTGCCTGGGCAGCCACGTCTTCGAGTTCGTCGATGAACTCCTCGCGGTGAAGAAACTGGGGAACGATCACGTCATGGCCCGGTCACGGGCGAGCAGGCCGGCCAACGTCGATTTGCCGCTGGCAGGAGCTCCATTGAGCAGCGTCACAGTGGACATGTCTTCAGTCAGCGCTTGGCCCGTTCGGGCGTCAACTCCGTCGGCGCCGGCGCCTCACCCGGTTTCCGGCTGCTCACCGCCGCGGTCGCTCAGCGCAGCAGGCCCAGCAGGATCCCGCTGACGGCGACGACGCCGGCCACCACGACGAACACGTTCGAGACCCGGCCACGGAACCGGGCCAGGGCGGGCACCCTGTGGATCGCATACATCGGCATCAGGTACAGGACCGCGGCGATGACCGGGCCGGCGAGAGATTCGATCAGGGAGAGGATGCTGGGATTCAGCACGCCCGCCAACCACGTGGTGAGGATGAGGAACACGCTCACCCCGATGGTCAGCGGACGGTCGCCGATCCGGTCACCCGTGCGGTCGGCCATCCCGCGGACGATCCCCTTGGCCCCTTCCGCGGCGCCCAGCCAGTGCCCGAAGAAGGACGAGCCGATGGCGGCGATGGACACCGCAGGGCCCAACCAGGCGATGATCGGCATGTCCATGACATTGGCCAGGTGCGCCAGCACCGGCAGGTTGGCATCGCGGGCCTCCTGCAGCCCCTCGGGCCCGAGGGCCAGCACGCAGGACCAGACGAATCCCATCGTGAACACCACCAGCAGCAGGGTGGTGACGCGCAGCACAGACGACGCCTTGCGCACCGAGCCCGTTCCGTAGCGCTGACGCAGTGAGACGGAGAACTGGGAGATCGCCGGTGAGTGGTTGAAAGCGAAGACCAGCACCGGGATCATCATCCACACGGCCAGGGAGAAGTCCCCCAGCGCCGGGGCGGCGCCGAAGCCCTCCAGGGACCAGGACGGGGTCAGCATCAGCGTCACCGCGAAGAGCACAGCGATCAGCGGGTACACCAACGCCTGGGTGACCACCAGCATGACCCGACGCCCCGCCACCATGACCGCCGACATCGCCAGCACCAGCACTCCGGCGAGCAGCCAGCGCGGCCAAGGGTCCAGCCCCAGCTGGTTGACCATGAGGCTCTCCACCGTATTGGTGATGCCGACCCCGTAGATGAGGACGATGGGGTAGATGGCCAGAAAGTACAGCACCGTCATCACCCGGCCGGCGTTCTCACCGAAGTAGTCCCGGACCACACCGGTGATGTCCTGGTCCGGCCGCGGGGAGGTGCAGATGATCCGGGAGAGCGCTCGGTGGGAGAAGTACGTCATCGGCCCGATCAGCAGCGTGGCCACCAGCAGGGGCCACAGGCCGCCCAGGCCCGCATTGATAGGCAGGAACAGGACACCGGCCCCCACTGCGGTGCCGAAGAGGGCGATCGTCCAGCTGGTGTCGAACTGGTTCCATCGCGGGACGTCCGACGCCTCGGGGACGGCCTTCTCCGGCGGCACGGCGTGGGTGGGTGTCGACACAGGCATGCTCCTTCGCACATCCGGGACGGTCCGTCCCGAGTCGGTCCGCCGGGGTCGGGCGGGCAGGACTGACGGCTCCGGGATGGCGGCGACGACAGACCCGGAAGGAGTGTAATCCCGCTCATAGCTCGCCGCGAATCGGCGCCCATCCAGCCCCGCCCGCGAGCGCCGGCGATCAGGCTGACTGCTCCAGGCGCTTCCCCGCTGGATGCTGGCACACTGGTGTCCAGAGGCCGCTCACCCCGGCCCAGGACCTACGGAGGGGACGATGTCAGACGCACCGCATGATCCGCGCCGCTCGGGTGAGCCCGAGGAGTTCGGCTCCGAACCGCACTATCCGTCGCCGCACTATCCGTCCCTGCACAGCCACGCGCCGTACGACCCCTCCCCCTACGAGGCCGCCCCTCCCGGACCCGTGGGTCATGACCACAGCCGCCACCCCGGCCAGGATCCCGGCCAGGAACCCCGCTATCCGGCGCCCCATGACCCGCACACCGACTGGGCCCGGCACCCCTCACCGACACCTCAGGCCCACTCCGCCTCCGCTTCGGGAGGCGGACCTGGGGACAGTGCGGGGCAGCCCGCGGGATACGGGTACGGCTATGCCGCCGGTCAGCCCACCTGGGGCGGTCATACCCCCGGCCAGCCCGCCTGGGGCGGCTACGCCCCGGCCCCGACTCCGCCCACCGGCCTGGGCGTCACCTCCATGGTCTTCGGCATCATCGCCCTGCTGCTGAGCGTCATCCCGCTCATCGGGCTGCTCAGCCTGCTTCTCGGCCCCCTGGCGGTCATCCTGGGCATCATCGCGATCATGCGCCGCAACGGGCGCGGATTCGGCATCGCCGGGCTCATCACCGGTGCGCTGGGGACCGCCATCTCCCTCGCGGTGCACATCATCAGCGGCATGTTCATCACCGCCGTCTTCGAGGAGCTCGATCTGCTCCAGGAGAACCTGGTCGAGGACGCCGACCAGCACGAGGAGGCCCCGCTGGAGCCCGCTGAGGACGACGGCGGCGGCCCCGCCGACCTCCTGCCCCAGGATGTGCTCGACGACATCGAACAGCAGATCGAGGACGCCGATGCCGACGACGTCCGGCAGCTGCTGGAGCAGTGGGGCGGCGAGATCGACGAGGAGGAGCTGGAGCGCCTGCAGCGAGAGCTCGAGCAGCAGCTCTCCGGCGACTGAGCTCGCCGCCGGTCCAGACCTGTCAGCGCCGGCGGATCAGCTCCGGCAGGTCAGCTCTGATCCTTGAACACCACCAGGAACTTATGTGCCTCTTCCTGGGTGAGCGGCGAGTGGTCCGCCAGCAGCGTGGCGGCCTCGTCCACGTGGTCGTCGCGCAGCAGAGCATAGAGCTGGTCATGGACCCACGGCTCGAGGTCCTCGTGGGACAGCGTGATCTTCTCATCTCCGCGCTGGACTTCCAGGTGGAACCCCGCCAGCTCCTGATCCTCCTGAGCCCAGTCCTCCGGGATGGTGAGCTCCTCGTCCAGGGAGAAGCCGGACTCCTCCATCAGGCGGCGTGCCTTCGCGTCCACCTCATCCTCGCCGGCAGACTCGGCGGAGGCGGCCGACGCGGCCGAGTCCGCGGACCCTCCGGAGACCGCTGAGCCGTGCGGATCCGTCATCCGGGGGCGGCCGCCGGGGATGTCCGGCACGTCCTGGCTGTTGTCGCCCAGGATCTCTCCGGTCTCCGGGTCGGCCTCGGCGATGGGCCCCTCCTCCCGGCCGGCCTCGTCGCGGACCCCGTCGATGACGTCCTCGACGTACTCGCCGTCGTCTGCGCTGGCGGCAGATCCGGCAGGCGAGGCGGCCGAGGAGGCCGTGTCCGAGCCCGGGGCCGGTGCCCCGCCGTCCAGCTCCTCCTGGAGACGCAGCTCCGACGGGGAGGCCTGCGGGTAACGATGCAGGGCCTGCACCGCGATGATGCAGTCCTTCACCGGTGCCCCGGTGGCGTGCTTGAACAGCGCCAGGGCCCGTTGCCCGTCGTCGGCGGCGATGGCCTGATAGACCTCGCGATGCTGCTCATCGGTGAGCACCTTCGCCGCCATCCGGGCGTTCTCCGGGGTGACGGCCTCATTGATCCGCTTGTTCAGGCGCTGCCCCTGGCGCTGAAGGAGCAGGCGGATCCCGAGGAACAGCAGGACGGCCAGTGCGATAACTGCGAGAAACTCCACACGGCCAGTCTAGGACAGGCACCTGGACGGTGTCTGCGGGGTCACATCCGGTGCCGTGGCTGCGCTCAGTCCCGCGGAAGCACCAGGGCCGCCGCCGTCGTCGCCACGGCGACCAGCGCCAACACCATGCCCACCGTCCCCGGCCATCCGGCCAGGTGGAGGAAGGTGCCGCCCAGGAATCCGAACACCGAGGACCCGGCGTAGTAACCCAGGTTGTACAGCGACGCCGACTGGGCCCGCCCCGCCACGGCGGACGCGCCGGCCCATCCGGCTGCCACCGCGTGGGCGCCGAAGAACCCGGCGGTCAGCACCACCATGCCGAGGATCACCACCGGCAGGTTCGGCACCAGCGTCAGCAGCACCCCGGAGGCGATCACCGCGTTGCCCAGCAGCAGCACCGACCGACGCGAACGCCGAGCCGCCAGCCGACCGGCCCGCGGCGATGACCAGGTGCCGGCCAGGTAGGCCAGGAACACGAAGGAGGCCAGCCACACCGGCAGCTGGAACGGCGGCCCCGCCAGTTGGAAGCCCAGGTAGTTGTACATCGCCACGAAGCCGCCCATGGTGAGGAAGCCTTGGAGGTAGATGACCCACAGGGCCGCTGAGCGGAGGTTGCCGGTCAGCGCGGCCAGCGCCTCCTGGATGCGGCTCCGGCGCGGGGTGAAGCGCACCGCCGGAGGCGCCAGCCGCAGGAACGCCACCACGCACACCACCGCCAACGCCGTGACGGCCAGCATGCCGAGGCGCCATCCCAGCTGCTCCCCCACCGGAGCCGCCACCAGCCGCCCGGTGAGTCCGCCCACTGTGGTGCCGGAGATGTAGGTGCCCGCGGCCACCGCCGCGGCCCGCGGGTGGACCTCCTCGCTGAGATAGGCCACCGCCAGCGCCGGGACTCCGCCCAGCATGAGCCCTTCCAGGAAGCGCACACCCAGCGCCATCCAGAACTCGGGCACGACGACGGCGGCGAGCGCGAACAGACAGGCCAGTCCGACGGCCCAGCCCATGGCGGGCTTCCTCCCCTTCGCGTCCCCGATGTAGGACCAGGGGATCACGCCCAGAGCGAGGCCGAGCGTGGCGGTGGAGATCATCAGGGCGGCCTGGTCGGCGGAGACGCCCTGATCGGCGGCGATGACGGGCAGCAGTCCCTGCGGGGAGTACAGCTGGGCGAAGGTCGCGACGCCGATGACGAACAGGGCGGCCAGCAGGCGGCGGTAGGCGGGTGTCCCGGGCTCCGCACCGGAACGGTCCGGGCCGGGGGCACGGGCGTCGTCGGCTGTCACTCATCTCACTGTACGCCGGGCGACCTGACCCCGGTGGGAGGAGCCGATCTGTGACGGCACTGGCTTACGATGATCTGGTGAGCATCGATCTTTCCGCCTCCTTCAAGGCCTATGACGTCCGCGGTCTCGTCGGCGAGACCATCACCGAAGACTCCGTGCGGGCGGTGGGCGCCGCGTTCGTGGACGTGCTGGGCCTCGCCGGCCGCCAGGTGCTGGTGGGAGGGGACATGCGCCCCTCCTCCGAGGCCTTCGCCGCCGCCTTCACCGAAGGCGCCCGGACCCGTGGCGCCGACGTCGTGCAGCTGGGCCTGATCTCCACGGACATGCTGTACTTCGCCTCCGGCACCCTGCAGGCCCCGGGGGTGGTGTTCACCGCCTCCCACAACCCGGCGGCCTACAACGGGATGAAGATGTCCCGCGCCGGTGCGGTGCCGCTGTCCGCGGACACCGGGCTGCTGGAGATCCGTGACGCCGCCCAGGCGTACCTGGACGCCGCCGGCTGCGCGGGGGTGACGATCCCGACCGCCGGGCGGATCGGCTCCGTGGAGTCGGCCGACCAGCTGACCGGCTATGCGGTGTATCTGCGCTCCCTGGTGGACCTCTCGGGGGTCCGACCCCTGAAGGTGGTGGTGGACGCCGCCAACGGCATGGCCGGGCTGACCACGCCCGCCGTGCTGGGCGACCAGATCCTGCCGACGCTGCCCTTGGAGATCGTGCCGCTGTACTTCGAGCTCGACGGGACCTTCCCGAACCATCCGGCGAACCCGCTGGAGTCGGAGAACCTGCGGGATCTGCAAGCCGCGGTGCGGGAGCACGGGGCGGACATCGGACTGGCCTTCGACGGCGACGCCGACCGGTGCTTCGTCATCGACGAGCGCGGCGAGCCGGTCTCCCCCTCGGCCGTGACGGCACTGGTGGCGCGCCGGGAGATCGCCCGGGCCCGCACCGAAGGTGAGCAGACCCCGGTGATCATCCACAACCTCATCACCTCCCGGGCGGTGCCGGAGCTGGTGGAGTCCGAAGGCGGCCGAGCGGTCGAGACCCGCGTGGGACACTCCTTCATCAAGGCAGTCATGGCCGAGGAGCAGGCCGTGTTCGGCGGGGAACACTCGGCCCACTACTACTTCCGGGACTTCTTCAACGCAGACACCGGCATGCTCGCGGCCATGCACGTGCTGGCCGCCCTGGGGCAGCAGGAGCTTCCGCTGTCCGAGCTGGCGGCCGAGTACAACCCCTATGCGGCCTCCGGCGAGATCAACTCCGAGGTCGAGGACAAGCAGGCCGCCGCCGAGCGGGTGCTGGCGGCATTCGCCGACCGAGACGCCGTCGTCTCCCACATGGACGGCCTGACGGTCCGCGCCGAGGACGGCACCTGGTGGTTCAACCTGCGCCCGTCCAACACGGAGCCGTTCCTGCGCTACAACGGGGAGGCACACAGCGCCGAGGTCATGGAGGCCGTGCGTGACGAGGTCCTGGGGATCGTCCGGGGCTGAACCGACTGTCAGGGCCATCTCCGGGTCATACCCGTTGACAGATTCAACGGATCGGGGCGTACCAGCGCTCAGGTTTCATGATCTGCAGCACACGTCCCGGGAGGTCCCATGTCCGTCGCCGTCGCTGAGCGGTCCGCGCCCCTGCAGCGGATCACCGCCGGCCCAGGGTTCAACCGGTGGCTCATCCCACCGGCGGCGCTGTCCATCCATCTGTGCATCGGCCAGGCCTATGCCACCAGCGTGTACAAGACCTCGTTGGTGGCGCATTTCGAGACCAGCCTGACCGCCGTCGGGGTGATCTTCTCGCTGGCGATCGTCATGCTGGGCCTCTCCGCGGCGATCTTCGGCACCTGGGTGGACCGCAACGGGCCCCGGCGGGCCATGATCGCCTCGGCAGTGTGCTGGGCCACCGGGTTCTTCGTCGGAGCGGCCGGGATCCTCACCTCGCAGCTGTGGCTGGTCTATCTCGGCTACGGGGTGATCGGCGGCATCGGGCTGGGCATCGGCTACATCTCTCCGGTCTCCACCCTGATGAAGTGGTTCCCGGACCGCCCGGGACTGGCCACCGGGATGGCGATCATGGGCTTCGGCGGCGGAGCGATGATCGCCAGCCCCGTGTCCTCCTCCTTGCTGAGCCTCTACGACCCCGCCTATGACCCCGCCACCGGCGTGTATTCAGGGACCGCCGTCGCAGGGCTGTTCCTGACCCTCGGCGCCGTCTACCTGGCGGTGATGCTGTTCGGCGCCTGGCTGGTGCGCGTCCCCGCCCCCGGCTGGACGCCCGAGGGCTACGACCCCTCCCAGGAGAAGAAGAAGGCCCTGGTCACCAGCGGGCACGTCACAGCGAACCGGGCACTGCGGACTCCGCAGTTCTGGCTGCTGTGGATCATCCTGTTCTGCAACGTCACCGCCGGCATCGGCATCCTGGAGCAGGCAGCCCCCATGATCCAGGACTTCTTCCGCTCGAACGGGACCACGGTGATCGCCGGTGCGGCGGCCGCCGGATTCGTCGGCTTCCTCAGCCTGACGAACATGGCCGGCCGCTTCGTGTGGTCCTCCACCTCCGACCTCGTGGGCCGGAAGAACATCTACATGCTCTACCTGGGCGGCGGCGTGGTGCTCTACACCCTGCTGGCACTCCAGGGATCGGGCTCGGTGATCCTGTTCATCCTGCTGGCCGGCATCATCCTCAGCTTCTACGGCGGCGGCTTCGCCACGATCCCCGCGTATCTGCGCGACTTGTTCGGCACCCTGGAGGTCGGGGCCATCCACGGGCGGCTGCTCACCGCCTGGTCCTGCGCCGGCGTGATGGGCCCGCTGATCATCAACGGCTTCCTGGACGCCCGAGGTGAGCCCGGGAGCCTCACCGCCGCGGACTACCGGCCCGCCCTGCTCACCATGGTGGGACTGCTGGTGATCGGGCTGATCGCGAACGTCCTGGTCCGTGCCGTCGACGAGAAGCACCACGTCAGCACGTCTTCCGGGGACCCGACGACGACGGCCCACGACTCAGCGACACCGCAGGTCGAACCGGCCGGCGCCCCGCGGGTGCCTCTGTGGCTGCCCTGGGCCGTCGTTGCGATCCCCCTGGCCTACGGGGTGCTGCAGACGGCGATCAACGCGCTGGGGCTGTTCGCCTGAGCGGAAGCGAGCTCACCCCACGCAGACTCCCACGCCCCCACAAGATTCTCCCGCCCCCACACGATTCGAGGGGCTCAGGAACCTGGACGGGGCGGAACGACTGGTTCGGGGACGCGAGGACGCATCCCGCTGCGCCCGCGCGCTCACACTCGGCTGAGCAGCCCCTGACGGTCCAGCCAGTCGAACCAGAGGTCGATCCACGCGTCCACGGGGGTGCCGGTGACCCGGGCTCCGAAGCCGTGCAGCGCCCCGGGATAGATGTGCCCCTCCACCGCTGCGCCGCTGAGGCGCCAGGTGTCGATGAGCTCCAGCACATCCCCGGCGCACAGCGGGTCGTGGACGTCGACCAGCGTGAACAGATCCGGAAGGCCCGGCTCCACCTCGAATCCGGCCTCCGGCAACCGTCCCCCGTAGATGCAGGCCAAGGAGCCCGGCCGCCTCTGCGGATCCTCGGCGGCGACGGCGGCTGAGATGGCGTACGCGCCCGCGGAGAAGCCGATCGCGCTCACCCGGTCGGCGTCCACGCCCCACTCCCCGGACCGACTCCGGATCAGCGCCAACGCGTCCTCGACGTCGTCGACCGCCAATCGCTGATGTCCGCCCCGGGTGTCCACCACATCGGAGTCTTCGCTCGGCGAGAAGGCGCTGGCCAGGTGGGCTCCGAAGTCCTCCAGCGTCTCACCGGTATGTCCCAGCCGGTACTTCAGGACGAACGCCGCCAACCCACGCTCCCGCAGGAGATGGGCGACGTCGGCCCCCTCGCTGTCCATCGACAGCTTCAGGAAGGCCCCGCCGGGGGCGATCAGCACCGCTGCACCCGTGGCCGTGCCGGGATCCGGCAGATAGGGGATCAGCGTGGGCCGGGTGACGTTGCGCAGGCGGTATCCGCCGTCATTGCGGCGCAGCGCCTGCTCGCGGTCCGGGACACCGTCGGCAGGGCGCAGCGGGACCTCCGGCCCGGTGGCGCCCAGCAGGGTGGGCTCGGTGATGGTGAACGCCTGGGCGAAATGCCGGGCCAGGTCCTCGTAGCTGGGCTCCGGGTTCTGCTCCGGCGTCTGGTCTGGCATCGTCTCCGGCATGTCGTCGCCTCGCATCCTCGCCGCTGGTCCTCTTCTCCCTTCAGACTCTAGCCGACCTGACGTGACGGGCTTCACCCTCCGCGACGACAGGAGCCGTCCGGCCGGGCCCCGCGCTCAGGCCCGCGCCGGCGTCGTCGCCTGGGTGGTGCGGGAGGTGGACCGCTTGAGCAGCCACAGCAGGTACGGGGGGCCGATGACCGCGACCACCAGGCCCGCCGGCAGCTGATCGGGTGCGATGACGGTCCGGCCGAAGGTGTCCGACAGGGAGACCAGTGCGGCGCCCAGCATGGCGGAGACCGGCAGGAACCACCGGTGCTCCCGGCCCACCAGCATGCGCGCCAGGTGCGGGGCGGCCAGACCGACGAAGCTGATCACCCCGACGGCGATCACCGCGACGGCGGCCAGCAGCACGGCGATGCTCAGAGCCACCCCGCGCACCACCGGCAGGGAGACCCCGAGGATCCTCGGGGTGACATCGTCGATGCCCACCAGGTCCAGCTCCCGCCGCAGCGCCAGCAGCACCGGCACGGCGACCACCAGGAGCAGCAGCATCGGCCCCAGATCCCGCCAGGCGGTGCCGAAGGTGGACCCTCCGAGCCAGGAGATCGCCATGGCCTGATTGTGCGGGTGCGTGGTGGCGATGAGCAGCTGGGTGATCGCCTGCGCGGCGGTCATCACGCCGATGCCCACCAACACCACCGTCTCCGGGGAGCTGGTGCGCGAGCTGGCCAGGGAGAACACGATCAGGCCGGCCAGGACGGCACCGGCCGCGGCTCCTGCTGACATGGTCCACGCCGAGGAGGCCGGCAGCACGATCAGCGCGATCACCGCGCCCGCTCCCCCGGAGGCCGCCACTCCGAGGATGCCGGGTTCGGCCAGCGGATTCCGCGTCACGGTCTGCACCAACCCTCCGGCCACGGCCAGCACGGCGCCGGCCAGCAGAGCGGCCGCCACGCGGGGGGCGCGGAAGTCCAGGGAGATCTCGATGGCCCGCGGCGCCTGCCCCTGCAGCCACAGGGCCAGATCCCCCACGCGCAGCCACCAGTCACCCAGCAGCATGCCGGCGGCCACCAGTCCCAGCAGCAGGACGCCCACAGTGACGACGACGGCGAGCCTCCGCGAGAGCCGCACCCCCGAGGGAAGCCCCATGGCGGCGATCTCCTGGCTGCTGCCGCCGCTGCGCATGCGCAGGGCGAGCACCACCAGGAACACGGCGCCGATCAGAGAGGTCACCACTCCGGTGGGGATGCCGACCGCCAGGTTGAGGTCTGTGAAGCCGAAGATGCCGCCCAGGAAGATGGCCCGCACCCCGACGTCGGCTCCGAGGACGATCAGCGCCCCGAGCAGTCCGGAGCCCGCCATGGCCCAGCCGAAGCGGCCGAAGCGGATCACCCGGGTGGACAGCAGCCGCACGATGGCCGGGGCGCACAGCCCCACGAAGCCCAGCGGCCCCACCATGGTCACCGCGGAGGAGGCCAGCAGCACCGAGCAGACCAGCAGCCCACCGCGGACCAGGCCGACTCGCACGCCCATCGACTGGGCGGTGTCGCTGCCCAGGGAGAGCACATCAGTGGCCCGGGACAGCACCACCAGCACGGCCAGGGCCACGAGCACCACCGGCAGCAGGCGCAGCACCGCGCCGATCCCGGAGAGGTTCAGGGTGCCGGATCCCCACAGGAACAGCCCCTGGGTGGACTGGGCGTGGATCATCAGCAGCGCCGAGGTCACCGAGGCCAGCCCCATGGCCACCACGGTGCCGGCCAGCACCAGGCGGATGGGCGCGGACTCGGAGAAGCCGGTCAGCGCCAGCACCAGCCCCGCGGCGGCGAAGCCCCCGACGAAGGCCAGGGCGGCGGAGCTCAGCAGCGGCAGCGACAGCCCGAAGGCCGCCGCCGTGGTCAGCGCCAGGTGCGCCCCGGCGTTGACGGCCAGCGTGTCCGGGGAGGCCAGCGGGTTGCGGGTCATGGCCTGCAGCGCGCAGCCGGCGATGCCCAGCACCACGCCCACCACGAGACCGCCCACCAGCCGTGGCAGGCGGGAGTCCAGGGCGATGGCGGTCAGCTGGGCGTCCTGACCGGTGACGACGGCGGACAGCAGGTCCCGGGCGCTGACCCCGGAGGTGCCCTGAGTCAGGTGCACCGCGGAGAGCAGCACCAGAAGCCCCAGCCCCACCATCAGGGTGAGCAGCACCAGGGAGCGGGCCTTCGCCGGGGTGGTGCGCGCCGCGGCGGCGCTGGTGCGCACCGCCAGAGCGTCCTTCTGCTGGGTCACGGGTGTCCGCCGTCGTCTCGTGTCAGTCGAAGCCGAAGCGGCGCTCAGGCGTCGTCGGCGACGGTCTCAGCGAGCTGCTCGGTCCACTGCATGGCCGAGCCGGGACCGCCGTAGAGCCAGGTGCGCTCGATGACGTGCATGCGGTCGTTCTCCACGAAGCCCAGCGAGTTCCAGGTGGAGTTGTCCTCCAGCGGAGCGAAGGGGTCCTCCGGCTCGGTGGAGGCGGTCCACCAGAAGAACTCGGTGTCGTCCGGCAGCGCGGTGAGGCCTTCGACGTCGGAGGAGCTGATCGCCCAGCCGGCGTCGCCCTCCTCCTCCCAGGCCGGGGTGAGGCCGATCTCTTCGCCCACGGCGCTGACCATGGCGCCGGGTCCGTGGAGCCGGAAGGTGGCGGTGTTGCCCTCCACCGAGGGGTAGACGACCACGAAGGGCGTGTCCTCGGCGTCGGCCTCGTTGAGGGTCTCCCGAGCGTCGGTGAGGGTCTGCTCGTAGTCGTCCCAGACCTGCTCGGCGTCGTCCTGCGCTCCGATCAGCTCCCCGATCTGGAAGAACGTGCGCTCCATGTGGCCCAGCGGGTCGGAGGCGTCGGCGGACTCCTGCAGCACCACCGGGGCGATCTCCTCCAGGTCCTCCAGCATGCCGTCCGGCACGGACTCCTCGGCGCCGATGATGAGGTCCGGGTTCGCCTGGCCGATCGCTTCGATGCTGGGCTCGGTGCGCAGGCCGACGTCGACGACGTCCTCGTCGTCGATCTCCGCGGCGGAGGCCCACGCCTCGTAGCCTTCCAGGTCGGCCACGCCCACGAGGTTGCCGCCGAGCAGGGCGACGTTCTCGGTCTGGGCCCATTCCAGGGTGACGACGCGCTGCGCGGGAGCGTCGAGGGTGATCTCTTCGCCGGAGTGGTCGGTGACGGTGACCGGGCCGGTCTCCGCGTCGGTGCCGGTGTCCTCGTCGGTGTCGACGTCAGTGGTGCCGCAGGCGGTCAGCGCCAGGGATCCGATGGCGGCCAGGGACAGCAGCCAGCGGGTGGAGGGGGCATCGGTGAGGGTCATGGTGTCCTTTCGGGACGTGAGGGGTTCAGGGCTGCTCGGGTGCGACGCCCGCAGCCGACCCGGACGGCACGGGGCCGCCCGAGCAGATGGGGAGGATCGGGGGGGGATCAGGCCGGCACGGGCAGGGTCCGGGAGTCGTCCCGGGTCTGGGCGGCGGACGGATCCTCGGCGCTGCGTCCCCGGCGTCCGGCGCGCCGGGCACGGACGGCGAGCCCGCCGTCGGGCAGGGAGGTGACGTCGATGGGCACGCGATAGACCTCGGTGAGCCGCTCCGAGGTCATCACCGCGGACGGAGACCCGGCCGCGACGACCCGCCCCTCCTCGAGGAGGACCACGTGATCGGCGATGTCGGCGGCCTGCTCCAGGTCATGCAGCACGACGCCGATGGTCAGGCCGTGGACGTCGGCAAGGTCCCGGATGAGGTCCAGCAGGCTCATCTGGTGCTTCAGGTCCAGGAACGTGGTGGGCTCGTCGAGCAGCAGCACGTCGGTCTGCTGGGCCAGGCAGGTGGCCAGCCAGACCCGCTGCAGCTGACCGCCGGAGAGCTCAGTGACCGGCCGGTGACGCAGATCCTCCAGCCCGGCGAGCGCCACGGCCCGTTCCACGGCCTCCGCACCTCCAGGATCGGTGCGGCGGAACCGGCCCCGGTGGGGGTGGCGTCCGAGCTCGACCACCTCGGCCACCGTCAGCCCGGTCGGCGTGGGCCGCTGCTGGGCGAGGATCGTGAGCCGCTTGGCGAAGCTGCGCGGCGAGAAGCTGGTGATGTCGACGTCGTCGAGGCTCACCTGGCCCTCGGCGTCGGCCAGTCGGCACATGCCGCGCAGCAGCGTGGTCTTGCCGCTGCCGTTGGGGCCGATCAGCGCGGTGACCCCGCCGGGCAGCAGCTCGGCGTCGACGCCGTGGACGATGCGGTGGGGACCGTAGGACACGGACACCTCGCTGGCGCGGAGCGAGGTCCGGGACGTCTGCGCCGAGTCCGGGTGCGTAAGGTTCGACAGCACGGGGTCATTTTGCACATCTGCATCTTACTCAATCAAGCATAGGTTCACCTAAGAGATGTGAGGAACGCATCCCCGAACGGGCCTCCCGAACCCCACGCACCGGCGAGGATCCGCACCATGCGGGCCATTCACGGGGTCCAGATCACACGACACGACGGTGTCATATCACCCCGGCATGCCCCATCATCAGGTGATCTCACCGGTTCGTGTCTGCGGCAGTGTGAGCGATTCGTCCCCCGCACGCGCTTCTCGTGGAGGCATGACCCCACCTCGGCGCGCCGCCGCGCCAGGCTCAGCGCACGAATCCGGCCCGGGATGTAACACGGCTGACATGTCGAGGTCCCCAGGCTTCATGCGACATCGTTGCAGGACGGGACTGCGGCGCCACGGCGTCGGCAGCTCCCCCCGACGGACAGGACGCAGATGACCCTCACCGGCACCGGCTCGGCCGCTCGGGTCGGCCGCACGCGGCGCCCTCCTGCTGCCGTCCTTCCAGCCCCGGGACACGCCGCCACCGGTGGCGCGGCCCCCACCGGCCCACGCCGTCACGGCCTCACCTCCGGTCCCCGGCGCCGTGCGGCCGGGTGGACCATCGGCCTCTCGGCGGCGCTGCTGGTCTCCGTCCTGGTCTGCGTGGGCATCGGTCCCGCACCCATCGCCCCGGCCACGGTCGCCGGGGTGATCGCCCACCAGCTCGGCCTGCCCGTGACGCCCACGTGGACGGACGCCCAGGAGGCGATCGTGTGGACGATGCGCGTGCCGCGTGTGCTGCTCGGTGCCGCCGTCGGGGCCGGTCTGGCGCTGTGCGGAGCCGCCCTGCAGGCCATGGTCCGCAACGTCCTGGCTGATCCCTACATCCTCGGCATCTCCGGAGGCGCGTCCACCGGGGCCGCCGGAGCCATCCTCTTCGGATTCGGCGCCGGCGCCGGGCAGCAGGCGCTGCCGCTGAGCGCCTTCCTCGGAGCCATGGCCGCCTCCCTGCTGGTCCTCGTCGTCGCCCGGTCCCAGGGTCAGGTGACCTCGCTGCGCCTGCTGCTCGCGGGTGTGGCCGTCGGCTATGCCCTCTCGGCCACCACCAGCTTCCTGATCTTCGCCTCAGACGATGCCGAGGGCTCCCGGACGGTCATGTTCTGGCTGCTGGGGTCCCTCTCCCTGGCGCGCTGGGACCCGTTCCTGCTGCTGGTGCTCGCCCTGGTGGGCGCCAGTGCGATGGTGCTGATGCTCTGGTCCCGGCGGCTCGACGCCCTCGCCCACGGCGACGAGACCGCTCGGGCTCTGGGAGTCCGCCCGACGCAGGCCCGCGTCCAGGTCCTCACAGTCGTCTCCCTGGGCACCGGGGCGATGGTGGCCGCCGCCGGGGCGATCGGCTTCGTCGGGCTGGTCGTGCCGCATCTGGGCCGCCGCCTGGTCGGCGCCGTCCACGCGCGGCTGCTCCCCGTGGTCGCCCTCCTCGGCGCAGTGCTGCTGATCTGGGCCGATGCCCTGTCCCGCGTCCTCATGCAGCCCCGGGAGCTGCCCATCGGGATCATCACCGCCCTGGTGGGCGCGCCCTTCCTGCTCCTGCTGATCCGCCGCATGCACGCCCGGACCTCCTGACCGGATCCACCCCTCGGAAGGACTCCCATGACTCCCGGACCCCGCCAGCCCCACTCCGCTGCCCCAGCAGCGCCGGCCGCCCTCGCGGCGCTGTCGGTGCTGTCGGCGCTGGCGGTGCTGGCCCTCAGCGGATGCGCGGACGAGGGCACCGCCGCGGAGCCAGAGCGCGGCGACGCGGTGACCGTGACCGACTGCGGCCGCGAGGTGGCCTTCGAGGCCGCTCCCGAGCGGGTCATCCTTCTGGAGACCGCCCCGGTGACCATCCTGGACGGCCTGGGAGTGATGGACCGCGTCGTCGCCCGGGCCGGGGACTTCCCCGCGGGGTACTACTCTGCGGAGCTGGCACGGCAGATCCAGGACATCCCCTCGCTCTCAGAGGATCTGGACGCCTCCGGGCATCTCATGCTCTCCCAGGAGGAGGTCGTCGCCCAGGAGCCGGACCTCGCCCTGGGGCTGCCCGACGGCGTCACCCGGGACGGGCTCGGCGACGCCGGCATCGCGGTGCTGGAGCAGGAGCTGCACTGCCCGAACCACGGCACGGACGCAGACTTCGAGACCCTCTGGGCGGAGATCGACCGGCTGGGCACCGTGTTCCGCGCCCCGGAGGAGGCCACCACGCTGATCGACGAGCTGCAGGACCGGGTCGCCGCCGTCGAGACCAGCGACGCCGTCCGGCAGGAGTCGCGCACCGCCGCCGTGCTGTACCCATCGGTCGGCGGCGGGCCCGTCTACGCCTACGGCACCGGATCCATGGCCCAGCCGCAGCTCGAGGCGGCCGGACTGGAGAACGTGTTCGCCGACGTCTCCGAGCGGGTCTTCGAGGTCCAGACCGAGGAGCTGGTGGACCGGGACCCGGAGGTTCTGATCCTGCTGCACCAAGGAGAGCCCGACGGCGTCGCCGAGGCTGTGACCTCCCTGCCCGGCGCGGAGACGGTGCGAGCCGTGGAGGACGGGTCGATCATCGTGCAGCGGTTCAACTTCACCGAACCGGCGTCGCCGCTGACGGTGGAGGGCCTGGAACGTATCACCGAGGAACTGCATGCCGACCGCTGACCCGCCTCCGGTCCTGCACACCTTCGGCCTCGACTGCGCCGTCGGCGCCGGGCGCGGCAGGCGCGTGATCCTCCGCGACGTCGCCCTCACGGTCGCCGCCGGGGAGGTGGTGGGGCTCATCGGCCCCAACGGCGGCGGAAAGACCACGCTGCTGCGGACGCTCAGCGGGGCGCTGCCCCCGGCCCGCGGGCAGGTGCTGCTGCACGGGCGCCCCCTCCACCGACTCACCGCCCGACAGACCGCCCGGGAGGTCGCTCTGGTGGCCCAGGAGCCCTCGGGAGAGCTGGCGCTCAGCGTGGCCGAGACGGTGCTGCTGGGACGCACCCCACACCTGGGTATGCTCCAGCGCCAAAGCCGCCACGATGAGGAGATCGCCGAGCGTGCCCTGAGAGAGGTGGGAGTGCACCACCTGGCCCCGCAGGAGGTCAGCAGCCTCTCCGGCGGCGAGCGGCAGCGGGTGATGATAGCCCGCGCACTGGCGCAGGAGGCCACCTGCCTGCTGCTGGACGAGCCCACCAACCACCTCGACATCGGGTTCCAGCACCAGGTGCTGCAGCTGCTGCGCGGACTGCGCATCACCACGGTGGTGGTGCTCCACGATCTCAACCTCGCCGCCCGCTACTGCGACCGGCTCCTGCTGCTCGACGACGGCGGCGTGCGCGCCTCCGGGCGGCCGGACGACGTGCTCGCCCCCGACCTGCTGGACGAGGTCTACGGCGTCGGAGCCGACCCGGTGGCGGCCTCCGACGGCACCGCCCAGCTGCTGTTCCGCCGCGAGGCGAGACCGCCCAGCACCCCGAAGGAGCACCGCCCATGAGCGTCCAGGACGCCCTGGACGACCACTGGACCCGGTGGGCCCCGACGATGAGGCGCAGCAGCAGAGCCGGCTGAGCAACCCCCCAGGAGACCGGAGCCTGGGGGCGCGTCTGGTGTCCCGCACTCCCTTCGACCCCGGCGCGCGTCCTCGACGTCGGCACCGGCACCGCCCCGGCCCGTGGAGCGCCGCCGCTGGCTGGGGCCGAGGACATCTCCGTCGTCGCCGAGAGCGCATCGCGCGGGCGGGGTTCAGCGACGTCATCGTGGAGGAGCTGCCGGAGATCATGGAGCGGGAGAGGTGCCGTGACAACCAGGGCAGCGACCGAGCAGCGTGGAGCGCTGAAGGTCCAGGCGGAAGCCGACTCTCCCCTCCAGCACGGCCGCGAGCTCCTCGAGCTCCCGGCGGGGCAGCGCCGTCACGGCGTCGCAGCGGTCGCAGTGACCATGCAGATGCGAGGCCGAGGCCAGATGGTAGGCCGCCGCCCCTCCCGGCAGCTGCCGGACCGAGACCAGCCCCAGGGCGGAGAAGACCTCCAAGGTCCGGTACACGGTGGTGCGGTGGACTCCTCGGGCCGCCAGCAGGCTGGCCAGCTCATCGGCGCTGAGATGCTTGTGACGCCCCGCCAGCACCTCCAGCACCGCCCGCCGGGCGGCGGTGAGCCGCTCACCGGCCTGGCGCAGTCGACCCAGCGCCTCCTCGACCAGCCGCCGCTGGCCGCCGTCGTGCAGGACGTCGTGCAGGACGTCGTGCAGGACGTCGTGTGCGTGCTCGACCGCGGCGGGGCCGGGTGCGGGCCGGGGGCAGCCGCTCATCGGTCGCCCGCCGGTGCCCGCAGTGCGTCCAGCAGCGCCTCGGCGGCCCAGCCTGCGGCGTCGGCGACGTCCCGGACCTCCGGCCCCACCTGACGGTCCAGCGCCACCCAGGCGGACGCGGAGTCCAGGTGGCACAGGGCTGCGACGAGCCCTGCACGCTCCTGCGCGCCGACCCACGGTGTCTCCTGGCGGATCAGCTCGTCGAGCCGAGCGGCGTCCGGGGCCGTGCCCAGGCCGGCGTCGCCCCGTGTGGCGGCCTCCGCCGCCAGATGGGCGAGCTCAGGGCGGCGCGCGTAGGCCTCCATGGACTCCCGCACGATGAGCGGCAGGTCGAAGATCGACTCGGCCGAGCGGCGGGTGAAGACCGCATGCTCCAACCAAGAGGCGGCCGCCAGCTGCAGCTCGCCCCGGGTCCCGTAGTGCCGGAACACCGTGCGCTCCCCCATCCCGGCGCGCCGGGCCACCAGCCGGAAGGAGACGTCGTCGGAGCCCAGCTCCTCCACCAGCTCGGCGAAGGCCGAGAGGATCCTCGCCTGCGTGCGGCTCAGGCCCAGACTCTCCGCAGGATCCTGCCCAGCGGTCACCGGTGCGCCTCCTGAGTTCGGCTTCCCTCTCCTGCGCCCGCGCCCCGCCCGAGGGCGACCTCCGCCGTGTCCACCGCCGTGTCCACCGCCGTGTCCACCGCCGTGTCCCGGGCAGTGTCCCGGGCAGTGTCCCGGGCAGTGTCGAACCTGCCGGTGAGCCGCTCCGCGGACTGGCGGAACGCCGCGGTGACGGCTGCGGCGTCCATGGCGAAGCCGGCGCGGCAGCGGGCCCAGAACTGGGCCGAGGAGAAGTGCACGAGCCCTCCGGTGAGCCGGGCGACGTCCCGACGTCCGAGCCGGGGCAGCTCGCCGGCGACCATGGTCGCCACGGCCTCGGAGAAGAAGCTGGGATGGACCGGTCCCACCGGGGAGACCACCTCGGCGCGCGCCACCACCAGGGCATGCCCCGGTGCGGCGTCGAAGGCTGAGAATCGGCGCTCCGCCGCGCGGAGGAACTCCTCCCAGGTGAGGAAGGTCGGCACCGGGAAGGTCCCGTCCTCCAACGCCCGAGCGACGGCGGTCAGCAGATGCCCCTGCGTGGGGAAATGCCGGTAGACGGTGCGTTCGGAGACGCCGACGGCCTCGGCCAACCGGCTGTAGGGCACGTCGTCGAACGGAGCCAGCGGCATCGTCTCGGCGGCGCAGGCCACGATGGCCTCCGCCGTCTGCGGCTGTGCGCCCATCCTGCCCGCTCTCATCTCATCACCGCCCCACCCCGGGCCTGCCTGTCCACCATCTGCGGCGTCCCCCGCGTCTCCCACGGCGGCGCCGCCGTGGCGGACCCGCCGTCGGCCGGCAGCACATAGCGGTCGGCATCGGCGAGGG
Source organism: Nesterenkonia aethiopica (assembly GCF_039534665.1). Lineage (NCBI taxonomy): Bacteria > Bacillati > Actinomycetota > Actinomycetes > Micrococcales > Micrococcaceae > Nesterenkonia > Nesterenkonia aethiopica. Next base: position 52,982 of record NZ_BAAAVT010000018.1, read on the forward strand.
TCAGCGCCAGCGAGGAGATGTGCTGGGTCTCCCCGAAGGGCCCGGGTTCCGCTGAGGCCAGCATATCGGGGCGTTCGAAGGTGTATCCGGTGACGTGGCAGCGCAACCGCGCCGCCGACGGGCTGCCCTGGTCGTCGATCAGCGGCAGGTCGATGCCGTCCCAGCGGCGCCGCAGATACCACTGTCCCCGGGTCAGGGCCGCGACGGTGGGCGTCACGACGGCGGCCACCAGGATCGCCACGCCCACGGCGAAGGGCCGCAGAGCCTCTCCGAAGACGCCGAAGAACGTCAGCAGCGACAGCAGCGAGGCCGCGCCCACCGAGACCAGACCCACGGGGTTCCAGTCATGCAGCATGCCCCGACGATGCTCCGGCACCACCGGGGAGATGCCCAGAAGACGCTTGTTCACGGCGATGTCCACCGCCACGGTCACGAGCCAGGCCATCACCACGTTGGCGTACAGGCTCAGCACGAAGGACATCAGCGCGAAGACGTCCATGACCATCAGACCGTAGGCCGCCGAGAGGTTGACCAGCACGAACGGTGTCCGGCCCGGATACCGTCTGGTGAGGCGCGTGCAGGCGTTCAGGCAGGCCAGCGAGCCCGAGTAGCCGTTGGTCACGTTGATCTTCACCTGAGCCACCACCACCAGCGTCATCGCCAGCACGACGGCCAGCCAGTCCGGCATGAGCCGCTCGTAGAGGCCCAGGATCTGCACCACCGGCTCCGCGGCACGGCCGCCGAGGGTGGGATCCACGCGCGCAAGCACATAGACCGCCAGGAAGACGCCGATCATCTGCTTCGCGCCGCTGAACGCCACCCAGCCGGGCCCAGCCAGCAGCACCGAGGCCCACCAGCGCCCGCGGTTCGCCCGCGTGCGCGGCGGCATGAACCGCAGGTAGTCGAGCTGTTCGGCCAGCTGCGGAGCCAGCGCGAAGCACACGGCGGCGCAGGCGACGACGGCTCCCAGCTCGACCACGCCCTCCCCCGCGCCGTCGAAGGCCAGGAAGGACTCCACGACGTCGGGATCGGTGAGCACCACCCAGACCAGCGGAACCAGCGCCAGCACGAGCCACAGCGGGGTGGTCCACCGCTGGAGTCGTTCCAGGGCCCGCATGCCGAAGAAGACGATGGGGATCACCACCAGGGTGGAGAGCAGATACCCCACCGGCAGCGCGACGCCCAGCCCGACGTGCAGCGCCTGGGCCATGATCGCCCCCTCCAGGGCGAAGAAGAGACAGGTGAACCCGGCGAAGATCAGCGTGGTGATGACCGAGCCGCGGTAGCCGAAGCCGCAGCCGCGGGTCAGCAGGTCGATGTCCAGGTTGTAGCGGGCCGCATACACGCTGATCGGCAGGCCCACCAGGAAGATGATCACCGAGGCCAGCAGGATCCCCAGCAGGGCGTTGAGCGTCCCATGCTCCATCCCGATGCTGGCCCCGATGGAGAAGTCGGCCAGGAAGGCGATGGATCCCAGCGCGGTGCCGCCCACGGCCAGGGTGCTCCAGCGGCGGAAGCTGCGGGGGACGTAGCGGAAGGCGTAGTCCTCCAGGCTGTCCTCCGCCGCGCGCCGTGCCCGCTCTGCCGCCGTCATCGTTTGAGCCGTCTCGTCAGGGGCGCTCAGATGGCCATCGCCTGGCGGACCGCGTCCTGGGCTCCGGCTCCGCCCGCTCCGGCGCTGGTGACCCGTCCGGCCGCCAGGACGGTGTACCGCTGAGCGGCATGCAGCGCGAAGTCGATGTGCTGGACGGCCAGCAGCACGCTGAGTCCCTCGTCGGCGGAGAGGCTGAGGATGGTGTGCTCGATCTCGGCCACCACGGAGGGCTGGATGCCCTCGGTGGGCTCGTCCAGGATGAGCAGCTTCGGCTCCGTGATGAGCGCACGCGCGATGGCCAGCTGCTGGCGCTGGCCGCCCGAGAGCAGCCCCGCCTTGCGGTCGATGACCTCCGTCAGGGCAGGGAACCGTCCCAGGGCCTGGTCCACCAGTGCGGCGCGTCGCGCGCCGCGGCGCCGGTCGGCGACCACCTGCAGGTTCTCCCGTGTGGTGAGCTGCTCGAAGGACTGCTGGCCCTGCGGCACATACGCCATTCCGCGGGCCACCCGGGCGCTGGGCGGCAGAGCGGTGACGTCCTCGCCGTCGAACAGCACCGTGCCGCCGGTGGGGCGGATCAGCCCGATCGCGGTGCGCAGCATGGTGGTCTTCCCCGCACCGTTGTGGCCCAGGACCGCGGCGATCCCCTGCGGGGCTCCGTGGAGGCTGACGTCGTGGAGCACCCGGGTGGCGTCATAGCCGGCGTCGACGTGCTGGAGCTCAAGCATGGACGAGCTCCTCCTCGGGCTGGGCGGCGGTGCCGAGGTAGACCTCCTGGACCCGGGGGTCCTCCTGGACCTCGGTCACTGAACCCTGGGAGAGCACCTGCCCCTGATGCAGCACGGTGACCCGGGAGGCGAAGGTGCGCATGAACTCCATGTCATGTTCCACCACGACGACGGCGCGTCCCCGCTTGACGCGGTGCAGCAGCTCTCCGGTGGCCACCCGCTCGTCATGGCTCATCCCGGCCACCGGCTCGTCGAGCATGAGGGCCTGGGCATCCTGGACCAGCAGCATGCCGATCTCCAACCACTGCTTCTGCCCGTGGGAGAGCGTGCCTGCCGCGGCGTCCTGCAGCTCGGTCAGCCCGGTGTCCCGCAGGGCCTGCTCGACACGGGGCTCCACGCTGCGGCGCATGCCCAGCAGAGCGGGCCAGCGACGGTGGAGCCCCGCCGCGATGTCCAAGTTCTGCACCACCGTGAGCTGCTCGAAGACGCTGGCGGTCTGGAAGGTGCGACCCACTCCCCGCCGTGCGGTCGCCTGCACGGACCGACCGAGCAGCTCCGTGCCACCCATCGTCACCGATCCGGAGCCTCGCACCAGCCCGGTGATGGCGTCCACACAGGTGGTCTTGCCGGCGCCGTTGGGGCCGATGAGGAAGTGCACCTCGTCGTCCGCGGCGTCGAAGGAGACCCCTCCGACGGCGGTGAAGGCTCCGAAGCGGACCCTGAGATCTCGGATGCTGAGCGCGGTCATGGCCGGTCTCCCTCCTGGACCGTCAGGTCCGGCTGGGTTGGATGGTCTGCACGATCTGAATGCCCGGGCTGATCTGAATGGCCGGGCTGATCCGGCTGATCCGGCAGATCGGGCTGACCGGAGTCGTGGGGGTGGTCGCTGCCAGGTCCGCCGTCGCGGGGTCGGAACCGGGTGAGGATCGAGGCGACCCCGCCGGGCAGGATCGCGATGACCAGCACCAGCAGCAGCCCCTGGAGGTACGACCACCCGGACGGGAAGGTCTCGGCGAGTGAGGACTCCGCCCACGCGACGGCCAGAGCGCCGATCACCGGGCCGAACAGCGTGGCCCGCCCGCCGATGGCCACACCGATGACGAACGCGATGGACGGCACCACGCCGATCTCCGCCGGGGAGATGATCCCCACCAGCGGGACGAACAGCGCCCCGCCGATGCTTGCCATCACGGCCGCCGTCGCGAAGGCCGCCGTCTTGATCAGCGCCGGGTTGTACCCCAGGAACCGGACCCGTTCCTCGGCGTCGCGGGTGGCCACCAGCAGCTCGCCGAAGCGGCTGCGCATCATCCACCAGGCGATCGCCACCAGGAGGATGAGCACGGCGGCCCCCAGCAGGTAGATCGCCCTCCGGTTAGCCGGGTCGTAGAGGGAGAAGCCCAGGAAGGACTGGAATCCGGAGAGCCCGTTGGACCCGTTGAGGGTGGCCTGCTGACCCACCAGCAGCACGGCGAAGGCGAAGACCATCGCCTGGTTGAGGATCGCGAAGTAGGCCCCCTTGACCCGACGGGTGAATACCGAGAGTCCCAGCACGACGGCGACGACCGCGGGCAGCAGCAGAATCGCGGCGACGGTGAACAGCCCGCTGCGGAACGGCTCCCACCACCACGGCATGTCCGCGCCGAAGGTCAGCATGAACTGTGGCGCCGCCAGGCCCTGGAGCTCGGCGTCGGCCAGCTGCATGTGCATGGCCATCGCATAGGCCCCCAGTCCGAAGAAGACACCCTGGCCGAGGGTTAGCATGCCGCCGCGGCCCCAGGCCAGCCCGATGCCGACGGCCACGATGGCGTAGCAGATGAACCGGCCGAGCTGGTTGAGCCGGAAATCGGTCAGCAGCATCGGGGCCAGCACCAGCAGTCCCAGGGCCAACAGCCCGAGCCCGATCATGGCATGCCTCGGTCCGGGGACCTCGGGGCCGCCGGTGAGACGCCTCAGCCCGGCCAGCAGCGCCTTTCCGGTCGGCAGCGTCCTGCCGGTGCCGCGGGCCGATGCCGAGGCGCGCTGTGGAGTGCGGGGCGCGGCGTCGGGGGTGGGGCGGGATGTGCCGCCGGTGGCGGTGATGCTCATGCGAGGCTCCTTGTCCGCACGGAGAACAGCCCTTGGGGGCGGATCTGCAGGAAGGCGACGACGATCACCAGGACCAGGAACTTGGCGATGCTGGCCGTGGTGCCGACCTCGATGAAGGCCTGCAGGATCCCGAGGCTGAAGGCCGCGATGACCGCTCCCTTGATCCTGCCGATGCCGCCGGCCACGACGACCAGGAAGGCGTCGACGATGTAGCTGGTGCCCAGCGTGGGGCTGGTGGACCCGATCAGGGTGATCGTCACTCCCGCGACGCCGGCCAGGCCGGAGCCGATGAAGAACGTCAGCCGGTCGGTGCTGCGTGTGGAGATCCCGGAGGTCTCCGCCAGGTTCCGGTTCAGCACCACCGCGCGGATCCTGCGCCCCAGCGCGGTGTGGGTCATGAGCAGCGAGAGTCCGGCGACGACGGCGACGACGGCGACGACCAGACCCAGGATGAAGATCCGCGACGTCGGCACGGCCGTGCCGAGGATCTCCACGCTGCCCTGCAGCCAGGACGGGGTGCGCACGTCGACGGCGGGGGCGCCGAAGACGTCCCGGGCGAGCTGCTGCAGGATGATGCCCACCCCGAAGGTGGCCAGCAGCGTGTCCAGGGGACGGTGGTACATGTGACGGATCAGCAGCTGCTCCAGCAGGACCCCCAGCAGACCTCCCACCAGGAAGGCCGTCGGGATCGCCACCAGCAGGGAGATCCCGGCGTGCCCCAGGACGCTCTGCACCACGTAGGCCGTGTAGGCGCCCACCATGATGAACTCGCCGTGAGCCATGTTGATGACGCCCATCTGCCCGAAGGTCAGCGCCAGACCCACCGCGGCCAGCAGAAGGATGGACCCCACACTGACCCCGGCGACGAGCTGGGAGAGGATCATGTCCACGACGAGGTCCCCCTCGCCCAGGGTCGGGGGCGCCCGGGCGGAACCCGGCGCGGGTCTCGCAGCTCACTCATCCCCGGACCCCTGATCCTCAGACCCCTGATCCTCAGGTTCCTCGTCCCCTGCCTCCTCAGCCTCCTCCTCGTCGGCCCAGGAGTAGGTCTCCAGGAACGGGTCGGGCTCAGTGAGCTCTCCCTCCCAGATCGTCTCGATCAGCCCGTCCTCGGTGATCCGACCGATCCTCGGGGTCTTGGTCACGTGCTGGGTCTCCCCGTCCACCGTCACGGTCCCCTCGGGCGCGTCGAAGGAGATGCCGTCGGCGGCTTCGCGGATCGCGGGGACGTCGAAGGATCCTGCCGCCTCGACCATGGCCGCCCAGAGGTGGAGGCTCGTGTAGGCGGACTGCATGACGTCCGAGGTCACTCGGGTCTCTCCGTACTCGTCCTGGAAGGCCTCTACGAAGGCCTCGTTCTCCGGGCTCTGGAGCGTCTGGTAGTAGTTCCAGGAGGTCAGCTGACCCTCGACGTTGGCAGCACCGATGCCGTCGATCTCCTCCTCGGCGATGGACACCGAGAGCACCGGCATGGTCTCGGCGTCCAGGCCCAGGGAGTTGTACTGGCGGAAGAACGCCACATTGGAGTCGCCGTTGAGCGTGTTGAACACGGCGTCGGCGTCTGAAGAGGCGACCTGGTTGGCGATGGTGGTGAAGTCGGTGGACCCCAACGGCGTGTAGTCCTCCCCGAGGATCTCGACGTCGTGCTCCTCGGCCCATTGCCGGATGATCATGTTCGCGGTCCGAGGGAACACATAGTCGGAGCCGACCAGGTACAGGGACTCCACACCCTCCTCCTGCAGGAGGTAGTCCAGCGCCGGAATGATCTGCTGGTTCGTGGTCGCCCCGGTGTAGAAGATGTTCTCAGACGCTTCGAGGCCCTCATACTGGGTGGGGTAGAACAGCAGCGCGTCGTGACCCTCGAAGACCGGGCGCATGGCCTGCCGGGAGGCGGAGGTCCATCCGCCGAAGACGGCGGCGACACATTCCTGGGCGACGAGCCGCTCGGCCCGCTCGGCGAAGGTCGCCGGCTCGGATGCGCCGTCCTCTTCCACGATGTCGAGCTGTTTGCCCAGCACGCCGCCGTCGGCGTTGATCTCCTCGGCGGCCAGATGCAGGACGTCGTTGACCGTGGTCTCGCTGATCGCCATCGTCCCGGACAGGGAGTTGATGAAGCCGATCGTGATCTCCTCACCGTCCACGTCCACGCAGGACTCGACGGCGGCGGCCTCCTCCCCGGCCCGGGCGCCGCAGGCGGAGAGCAGCAGCACGCCGACCGCGCCCAGCGCGGCAGTGGCTCTCAGGGATCGATTGCGATGCTGATGGTGATCGCCCATCTGGATGGTCAGCTCCTCATTCGGATGCGAGTGGGTGACCGCGCCGTGACGCGGTGGAACCAGCCTCTGGGAGTGGCATTACTCTGACGTTGCTCGGATATTTCTCTTCTGTAAAAGATTCCTGACGCATCGCCTGCTCCCCTCTCCGCACATCCCCTGATATGACGGCGAACAATGGGCTTCACTGGGTTCTCACCATCTTCAGACAGGGATGGTGGAGGAGATTTTTCCCTCACCCCTGAAACATCTTCATGGCAGACTTCTGACACCGGCATCCTCCGAGGTCTGACTCCCGACGATGCCAGGGACGCACGGTATGCACGGGACGACGAGAGGGACCACGGTGCACTTCACTCCCGCAGATCAGGAGAAGCTCCTGCTGGCCACCGCGGCCATGGTGGCTCGAGACCGCCGCGACCGCGGGGTCCGGCTGAACCTGCCCGAGTCGGTCGCGCTGCTGTCCTCCTGGGTGATCGAAGGCGCCCGCGAGGGACGGACCGTCGCCGACCTCATGGAGGCCGGCCGCCACGTGCTCACCCGCGGCGAGGTCATGGACGGCGTCCCCGAGGCCCTGACCGACATCCAGGTGGAGACGACCTTCCCCGACGGCCGGAAGCTCGTCACCCTCCACCACCCGATCGACTGAGGAAGGCCCACCCCATGGCAGGAGCATCATCGTCCGGCCCCGGAGCGATCCGGGTGCGGCCGGGCACCCTCGAGCTCAACGCAGACCGCGGCGCCCAGGAGCGCATCACGCTGGTCTTCACCAACACCGGAGACCGCCCCATCCAGATCGGCTCCCACCTGCACCTGCCCGACGCGAACCCTGCCCTCGAGTTCGACCGTGAGGCGGCCGCAGGCCATCGCCTCGATGTGCCGGCCGGGGCCTCGCAGCGTTTCGAACCCGGTGCCTCCCGGGAGCTCGCCGCCGTCGCACTCAAGGGCCGGCGGCATGTGGCCGGCCTGCAGATCCGTCCGGAAGGAGACGCCTGATGGTCAGCATCGACCGAGCCGCCTACGCCGCCATGTTCGGGCCCACGGTGGGCGACCAGATCCGCCTGGCCGACACCGACCTGTGGATCGAGGTGGAGCAGGACCACACTGTCGGCGGCGAGGAGGCGGTCTTCGGCGGCGGGAAGTCCATCCGCGAGTCCATGGCGCAGAGCGTGGTCAGCCGGGCCGACGGCGCCCTGGACACCGTCATCACCAACGCGATCATCCTCGACTGGTGGGGAGTCGTGCGGGCCGACATCGGCATCCGGGACGGACGCATCGTCGGCATCGGGCACGCCGGGAACCCGGACATCTCCGACGGCATCTCCCCCGAGCTCATCATCGGGCCCTCCACCGACGTCATCTCCGGGGAGCGAAAGATCGTCACCGCCGGGGCGATCGACTCGCATGTGCATCTGATCTCGCCCTCGCAGATCCATGAGGCGCTGGCCACCGGGATCACCACCGTGGTGGGCGGCGGCACCGGTCCCTCCGAGGGCTCCAAGGCCACCACCGTCACCCCGGGGCCGTGGCATCTGCGGCAGATCCACCGGGCCCTGGACGCGCTGCCGGTGAACGTGCTGCTGCTGGGCAAGGGCAACACGGTCTCCCGGGACGTCCTGGACGAGCAGGCGCTCGGCGGGGCGGCGGGCTTCAAGGTCCATGAGGACTGGGGCTCCACCCCGGCGGCCGTCGACGCCGCACTGAGCGCCGCGGACCGCTGGGGCCTGCAGGTGGCCCTGCATTCGGACTCCCTCAACGAGGCCGGCTTCGTGGAGTCCACGATCCGCGCGATCGACGGACGCTCCATCCACGCCTTCCACATCGAGGGCGCCGGCGGCGGGCACGCCCCCGACATCCTGACCCTGGCCGGCCTGCCGCACATCATCCCCGGCTCCACCAACCCGACGCTGCCGCACACCGTGAACACCGTGGCGGAACACCTGGACATGCTCATGGTGTGCCACCACCTGAACCCGTCGGTCCCGGAGGACCTGGCGTTCGCCGAATCCCGCATCCGCGGGACCACGATCGCCGCGGAGGACATCCTCCATGACATGGGTGCGCTGTCCATCACCTCCTCGGACGCCCAGGCCATGGGCCGCATCGGAGAGGTCATCACCCGCACCTGGCAGGTGGCCCACGCCATGAAGCACCGCCTGGGTCCTCTGGGCGGCGGGCTGCCGGCGGACAATGAGCGCGCCCGCCGGTACGTCGCCAAGTACACCGTCAACCCGGCCATCGCCCATGGGATCTCCCACGACGTCGGCTCGGTGGCCGTCGGGCGTCTGGCGGACCTGGTCGTGTGGGACCCCCGGTTCTTCGGGGTCCGCCCCTCGGTGGTCGTGAAGGCCGGCTCGATCGTCTGGGGCGCCCTGGGGGACCCCAACGCGTCCATCCCCACGCCGCAGCCGGTGCTGCAGCGCCCCACCTTCGGTGAGCTGGCCGGCGCCGACCACGCCGTGACCTATGTGGCCCCGGGAGCCGTGGAGGACGGCGTCGAACAGCGGCTGGGTCTGCGCCGGACCGTCCGGCCTGTGCACCCTACCCGGGAGGTCGGCAAGGCGGACCTGAAGAACAACACCGCTCTGCCGGACATCCGCGTGGAGCCGGACACCTTCGAGATCTCCATCGACGGCGATCCCGTGGAGCCGGCGCCCGCCCAGGAGCTCCCGATGGCTCAGCTCTACTCGATGTTCTGAGGGCGATCCGATGTCCCTGCCTACCCTCACCGCCGCGCCGTCGTCTGGACCCGCAGCTGCGCCGTCGGACGCCGGCGTCGTCGCGCTGCTGCTGGCCGATGCGCGCCTGCCCTCGGGCGGGCATGTGAACTCCGCCGGGCTGGAGCCTGCGCTCATGGCCGGGCTGTCGCGCTCCGAGGTGCCCCAGTTCCTGCAGGTGCGCGCCCGGACGGCCGCCCTGGTGGACGCGGCGACCGCCGTGGTGACCAGCCGCAGCCTGTTCGCCGCAGGCTCGGAGACGGAGCTGGGCCCCCTGTTCCGGCAGCTGGACCGCGCATGGGCGGCCCGCACACCCAGCCAGGCCTCCCGGCGCATCGCCCGGGAGCTCGGGCGCGGACTGCACCGGCTGGCCGCGGCCCTGTGGCCCCAGGCTCCGGGTCTGCGGGCGCTGGGTCTGCAGTCTCTGGGTCAGACAGGGGGCTCGGTACCCGAGCGTGTCGCCCCGCCGCGACCGCTGGTGCTCGGGGCCGTGGCAGCCCACGTCGGCCTGGGTGCGGAGGAGCTCATGCGTCTGGCCGTCTATGACGACGTCGCCTCCGCCGCGGCCGCCCTGCTGAAACTGGATCCCGGTGATCCCGTGGAGGCCATGGCGATGGTGCTGCAGGCCTGCCGCGCCGCCGAGCCTGCGGTGCAGGCGCTGGCCGGGATCACAGCCGCCGGGCAGATCCCGGCGCCCAGCGCTCCCCAGACCGAAGAATGGATCGAAGCACACACACTCACCACCAGGAGGCTCTTCCGTGCCTGAGCACCACCACTCGCCCGTGTCCACCTCTGCACCCGCGCTCTCGTCCCCGCGCGCCCTGCGGCTCGGCATCGCCGGCCCGGTGGGCACCGGCAAGTCCTCCCTCATCGCGCTGATCTGCCGGGCGCTCGGCGAGGAGCTGCGGCTGGGGGTGATCACCAATGACATCTACACCGACGAGGACGCCCGGTTCCTCCGCTCTGCCGGCGTGCTGGAGCCTGAGCGCATCCGGGCGGTGGAGACCGGGGCCTGCCCGCACACGGCCATCCGCGACGACGTCACCGCCAATCTCCTGGCGGCCGAGGACATCGAACGGGACTTCTCCCCGCTGGACGCCGTGCTGATCGAGTCCGGTGGCGACAATCTCACCGCCACGTTCTCGCCCGCCCTGGTGGACGCACAGATCTTCGTGCTCGACGTCGCCGGCGGCGGTGACGTCGCCCGCAAGGGCGGCCCCGGCATCGGGCGGGCCGATCTGCTGGTGGTCAACAAGACCGACCTGGCCCCGCATGTCGGGGTGGACGTCGCCCAGATGGTCGCCGACGCGGAGCAGGCGCGCGAAGGGCGCGCCGTGCTGGCCCTGTCCCGGGAGGATGCCGACTCCGTGCAGGCCCTGCGCCGCTGGGTGCTGCAGGTGCTGGCCGCCCACCGCAGCGGCGAGCATGTGCCGCAGGACCCGGGCCCCATGGCACCGCACTTCCACGCTGATGAGGAGCACCCCGAGGGCGGGTATGTGCACTCTCACGACTGAGCCGCAGCACCGGCCGGTGACACCGTCCGAGAGCCGCATATCGGAGGTCGGCTGAGATGCGCATCGCCGTGGCCGCAGGCGGACCCCGGGCCCGGGTGGAGCTGGTGGTGGGCTCGCTGGCTCCCCGGCTGATCTCCAGGGGGGCACGGCACGTCCACGTCGGCGTCACTGCGGCCGAGATGCTGCTGCTCGACGGCGACACGGTGGAGGTGTCCGTGCAGGTGGGGCCCGGGTGCGTGCTGCACATCGAGGACATCGGCGGCACCGTCGCCTATCCCCGCCGGAACGTCGCTGACCAGGCCAGCCCTCCGGCGCGCTGGCTGCTCGACCTCCAGGTCGCCCGCGGCGGGGTGCTCCTGTGGCAGGGGCTGCCCTTCGTCGTCGCCGGCGCCGCCGACGTCGTACGACACACCACGCTGACGCTGGCCGAGGACGCCCGGGCCGTGCTGCGCGAGACCCTGGTGCTGGGCCGCCACGGGGAACGAGGCGGACGGGTGCGGTCCGGGCTGACGGTCCACGACGACGACGGCCCGGTGCTGGTGGAGGAGCTCACCGTGGACGGCGACTGTCCCGAACCCGGAGTGCTGGGCGGCCGACGGGTCGCGGACACCCTGCTGGCGGCCGGATTCCGACCTCCCACGGAGCAGGGCGACCTGCAGCTGGAGGCTCCCGGGGCGCTCGCCCGCCACTTGGGCGCCGTCACCCATGACTCGCCCTTGGACGAACGGTTCCGGTATTGGGCCGCTGCCGCGGAGTCCTGATCACACGGGCTCAGGGACCGCGCACGACGATGCCCGGTGCCGGACGTGTCATGGTCCGGCACCGGGCATCGTAGAGTCCGCGTCTCCGCGAGGGCGTCAGTCTCCGACGCGGTCGCGCAGCTGCTGCAGCTCCGCCTGGATGGACTCCGGCAGAGACTCCCCGAAGCGGTCGAACCACTGCTCGATGTCGGCCAGCTCGGCGGTCCACTCCTGCCGGTCCACCGTCAGCGCGTCGTGAAGGTCCTCGGCGCTGATGTCCAGGCCGGTGGTGTCCAGCGCCTCGGGGGTCGGGGTGAGGCCGATCGGGGTCTCCACCGCCTCGCCGCGGCCCTCGATGCGCTCCACCACCCACTTCAGCACCCGGGAGTTCTCCGCGAAGCCGGGCCAGGCGAAGCCGCCGTCGCGGTTCCGGCGGAACCAGTTGACCAGGAAGATCTTGGGCAGCTTCTCCGGGTCGGCCTTCCCGGAGACCCGCACCCAGTGGTTGAGGTAGTCGCCGGCGTCGTAGCCGATGAACGGCAGCATCGCCATCGGGTCCCGACGGACCTGGCCGACTGCACCCTCGGCGGCGGCGGTGGTCTCCGAGGACAGCGTCGCACCGAAGAAGATCCCGTGGTTCCAGTCCCGGGACTCGGTGACCAGAGGAACCGTGGTCTTGCGGCGGCCGCCGAAGAGGATGGCGTCCAGCTTCACCCCGTCCGGGGAGTAGTACTCCTCGGCCAGCATGTCGGTCTGATCGATCGGCGTGCAGAACCGGGCGTTGGGGTGGGCCGCCGGCCTGTCGGCGTCGGGAGTCCACTCGTTGCCCTGCCAGTCGATCAGGTGCGACGGCGGCTCCTCCGTCATGCCTTCCCACCAGACCCCACCGTCATCGGTGAGGGCGCAGTTGGTGAAGATGGAGTTGCCCTTGGCGATGGCGCGCATCGCGTTGGCGTTGGTGTGCCACCCGGTGCCGGGAGCCACGCCGAAGTAGCCGGCCTCCGGGTTGACCACCCGGAACTCGCCGTCCTTGCCGGGACGGATCCAGGTGATGTCGTCCCCGAGGGTCTCGGCGGTCCAGCCCTCCAGCGTGGGGTCGATCAGCGCCAGGTTGGTCTTGCCGCAGGCCGAGGGGAAGGCCCCGGAGATGAAGTAGCTGCGGCCCTCAGGGCTGGTGAGCTTGAGGATGAGCATGTGCTCGGCCAGCCACCCTTCGTCCCGGGCCATGGCCGAGGCGATGCGCAGCGCGTAGCACTTCTTGCCCAGCAGGGCGTTGCCGCCGTAGCCGGAGCCGTAGGACCAGATCTCCCGGGTCTCCGGGAAGTGGACGATGTACTTCTCCTCGTTGCAGGGCCACGGGACATCCTCCTGGCCCGGCGCCAGCGGAGCACCCACGGAGTGCACGGCGGGCACGAAGAACGCGTCGAGCTCCTCCATGCGGCGCAGCACGTCGGTGCCGATCCGGGCCATGATCCGCATCGAGGCGACCACGTAGGCGGAGTCCGTGACCTCCACACCGAACTTGGGATCCTCGGCGTCGAGAGGCCCCATGACGAAGGGGATCACGTACATGGTCCGGCCGCGCATAGCGCCGTCGAACACTCCGGCCAGCGTGGAGCGCATCTCGGTGGGGTCCACCCAGTTGTTGGTGAAGCCGGCGTCGCGCTCGTTCTCCGAGCAGATGAAGGTGCGGGACTCCACCCGCGCAACGTCGGCAGGGTCGGAGAAGGCGGCGAAGGAGTTCGGGAAGTCGGGGCTGGTGAGCCGGGTCAGCGTGCCCGCCTCGACGAGCTCATCGGTCAGCTGGCCATATTCCGCATCGCTGCCGTCCACCCAGTGGATCCGATCCGGTGTGGTCAGTTCTGCGATGTCGCTGACGAACTGGATCAGCTTCTCGTGCGTCGTGGGGGCATCCACCTGGATGTCCTCCGCACCGGGCGCCTTTGCAACGGTGTCGACCATCGTGTCCCTCCATTGGGTTCTTCAGTGCACGTGGGTTCTTCAGTGCACGGCCCGCTCAATCGCACTCCTATGTGCGGCGACGACGGCGGACATCGTGCGTCGACGGTGACGCGCGCCGGCCGGTGTTCACCTCATCGTGGACACCGAGCCCGTCGAGGCCTTGAGGGACCGGATACCTTCCACTGTACTGGTCCGCGAACCCCGCGACGCACCGAAAGTCCACATAGTGGTCACGGGATGCAGAGTGAACCGATTTTCGTGAGGATCACCACGTTCGGGTCGACGATTTTGCCCAGCCTCCGAGGCCCGTGTATAGTCTTTCTGGTCGAGATCGCGACAGCGGGATCGGCCGACAACAGAACATGCGCCTATAGCTCAGCTGGATAGAGCGTCGGTCTACGGAACCGAAGGTCTGGGGTTCGAATCCCTATGGGCGCACCGATGAGACGAGGCCCCGCAACGATGATCCGTTGCGGGGCCTCGTCGTGTCCGGAGCTTCGTCATATCCGGGGCGCTGCGGCGCTCCCAGACCATCCGGCAGGGCACCGAGGAAGGTCCGACGAAGATCCTCCCCGCGGATGATCCCCCACCACAGGCGTTTCTCTAGGCTGGCCGGCATGCACCCTCTGCGCACCCTGACAGCTGGTCCCGCCGTGGTCATGCTGGGCCTGGCCGCCGCCCTTCTGCCCGCGCCGGCCGCGGCGGCCTCCGGCGATCCCGCCGATGATGTGGTCCGGGATCTGACCATCAGCATCGACCTCGACGAGGACGGGGTGATGCACGTGAAGGAGACCTACGACTGGGACTTCGGCGAGCGCGAGGGCCTGGGCTTCTTCCGTACGCTGAGCACCCAGATGCCCTCGGACGAAGGACGCCGCGTCGTCGACTATGAGGACTTCACCCTGACCAGCCCCACCGGAGCGCCCGCCGACGTCGCGGACATCGAGGAGTCGAGGGACACCCTCCAGCTCAGCCTCGGCGCCCCGGACGGCTCCGAGGACACCCGCACCGGACTGCAGACCTATGAGCTCAGCTACACCGTCCATGGGGCCGTCGACCCCTCCTCCTGGGAGTGGATCGTCGCAGGCCCGGACCAGGACGTCACCATCGAGCAGGTCACCACCGTGATCACCGCGCCGGAGGAGGTCCTCGACGGCGCCTGCTGGCAGGGCACCGACTCGGACCTGGACGACGGCCGCGCCTGCCCGGCGGAGGTCGATGGAGAGACGATCACCGCCACAGCCACTGCCCTGGAACCAGGTGGCTGGCAGGGCGTGCAGCTCCGCGTCCCGGAGGGCACCTTCTCCGCGGCGACCCCGGTCTATGCGGAGCCCACCGCCTCGGAGCGTCTCGCCGACGCCATCGCCCCGGTCTCCGACCGCGCCGGCCAGGCAGTGCTGCACCTCTGGTGGGCGGCGGCCGCAGCGGTGGTCGCCGCCGTCGTCGGGGTCATCCTGGTGCGGCGACGCTCCGGCACCGATGAGCATGTCCCCCATCTGGCCCCTGGCACCCTCCCGGAGCCCGGGGCCACCCTGGAGATCGCGCGCCTGGACCACGAGCCCCCGGCCATCCTCCGTCATGCCGTGCCGGACGATCTGAGCCCCTACGAGGCCGCCCTGCTGTGGCGGAAGTCCGCCCTGCTGCTGCCGGCCGACTTCACGACCCTGACCCTGGTGGACCTGGCCGCCCGTGGCCACCTCCTCCTGGAGGAGACGACAGCCCGCAACGACGACACCCCCGACTGGCTGGCCTCCACCACAGATGCCGACCGGAGCGGCCTGTCCGAGGAAGAGCAGGATCTGCTCGCGGCGGTCGCCGCCGAAGGGGACGGCCAGCCCATCCGTCTCTCCGAGCTGGGCGATGAGTTCTCCACCGCGGCGCAGAAGGCGCAGGCGACGTCCCTGGCGGCCTTCGACGCACGTCACCTGCTCAGCCGTCGGCTGGGTGGAGCGGGCAGCGCCTGGGGGTGGGCTGCGGCCGCGGGCATCACCGCACTGCTCATCATGACGATCCTCGGCTGGGCTCTGGCCATGCCGACGTCGCTGAACCTGCTGCTCACCGGCACCACAGCGACCCTTCTTCTCCTCGGGATCCTCTGGGCGTCGACGGCGACGATGGGCACCCGGCGCACCGCGCTCGGCCGAGCCCACCTGGAGCAGCTGCGCGGGCTGCAGGCCGCTCAGGCCGCCGTCGTCGAGACCTCCGACGACACGGGGCCGACCACCGAGCTGACGCCAGATCAGATCACCGCGCAGCTGCCGTACGCCATGGCTCTGGGCGAGGCGAAGCGCTGGTCCGCACTGGCCGAGGTCTCCTCCGCCGGCGACGGAACGCACCGCCCCCACGGCACGCACCGCCCCCACGGCCTCTCCGCCGGCAGCTGGTTCCTGCTGGCCACGAGCGCGCAACACACGATCGGCTCCTCGCACAGCTCCTCCGGCGCAGGCTCGACGGGATCGCCGGGATTCTCCGCCGGTTCCTTCGGCGGAGGAGGCGGTGTCGCCGGACGGTGATCAGTCCAGCTGAGCCTGCATGGCCTCCACGATCCCTCGCTCGCCTTCGGTGATGCGCTCGGAAGCCATATCCGCCTGATGCCAGAAGGGGTAGGCGACACGACGACAAGACCTGCACCATCCCAATCGCCCTCGCCAGGAACCGTGTGCTCAGAGGAAGCGCCTCATGCGCACTCCGGTGCCGCCGTCCCAGGTGGCCGGGCCCTGGACGTGGAACCCGTTGCGCTCCAGCACCCGCCGGGAGGCGAGGTTCTCATGGGACACCTCGGCGGTGAGAGTTCGCAGCCCGTAGGATCCGGCGGCCACTTCGCAGATCCGTCCCACAGCCCAGGTGGCCACGCCGCGTCCTGCGGCGGCCTCCGCCACCCGGTATCCGAGGCTCGCACCGCCGGCGTCGACGTCGGTGAGATTGATCCGGCCGATGATCGGCTGCCCGCCTTCGGGACCGAGGATCACATGGAACAGGTCTGTCCCTGCGTCCTGCGCCTCCAGCAGCACCTGCAGGCGGTGGTCGAACTGCGTGAAGAACTCGTCGCCGCGATCCGGGATGGACCGGGCGAAGTACTCGCGGTTGCGCTCCTCGAAGCTCAGCAGGCGGTCCCGGTGCGCAGCGGCCAGCAGCTCGATGCTCCACGCCATGGGCCGGATCCTTCCTGATCGCCCCCGCCGGACGATCTGCACCATCACATCACGTCTGCCTCACCACATCTGATGGGGCAGACGTGATTCTGGTGTGCAGAACGACGCCGCCTCGCCGCCGAGACGCGGGCGAATCCTCCGCGTCGGGCCGGGTGAACTCCCAACGGCCCACGTTGCGAGCACAGAAAAACACAGATAAAGTCTGGTAAATCCCAACGAACGTGGGTAGAATCACACTCACGGGCACTTCCCGGAGCCGCAGGCTGCGTGACCCGCCCCACGGCAGCTCCCGCCAGATCGGAGGACACGATGGCCCTGCTCGCACCCGAGCGCCACGACCGGATCCTGGCGCACCTGCGCACCCACGGCACCGTGACGGTCCAGCAGATCGCCGAAGATCTGTCCGTCACCCGCGAGACCGTCCGCAGGGACCTGGACCACCTGGAGAACGCCGGCGCCCTCCGCCGGGTCCACGGCGGTGCAGTCCCCGCCTCCCCCTCCTCCCGCACCGAGACCTCCTGGCGGGACCGGCAGGCCAGCCGCGCCGCGCAGAAGCAGGCCATCGCTCGGGCCGCCGTCGACTTCCTGCCTCCCGCCGGCACCGGCTCCCTGCTGATGGACGCCGGCACCTCCACCGAAGCGCTGGCCGACCTCATCGCCTCCGAGTCACGCGACGCCGGACCGGCCGAGTCCCGCGTGGTGATCACCAACGCCGTGCCGATCGCCCAGAAGCTCAGCGACGTCACCGCCGTCGAACTGGAGATCCTCGGCGGTCAGGTGCGCGGGCTCACCGGCGCCGTCGTCGGCGACCGGGCCTTGGAGACATTGGCCCGCCGCCAGGCAGACGTCGCGTTCATCGGCACCAACGGGATCGACGCCGAATTCGGCCTCTCCACCCCGGACGCCGCCGAGGCCGCCATGAAGGCCGCCCTGATCCGCGCCGCCCGCACCTCCGTGCTGCTGGCCGACTCCTCCAAACTCGGCCGCTCCACCCTCGTCCGCTTCGCCCAGCTGAAGGAGATCTCCGTGGTCATCACCGACGCCGAGCCCGAGCCCGGGCTGCAGGACGCCCTGGATGCCGCCGATGTGACCGTCGTCGTGGCGGTGCCGCGATGATCCTCACCCTGACCCCGAACCCCAGTCTCGACAAGACCGTCGAACTGGACGCCCCCTTGGTCCCGGGCGCCGTGCAGCGGGCCGTCCGCACCTCCACCGAACCCGGTGGCAAAGGCGTGAACATCTCGCGCGCCCTGGTCGCCGCCGGGCAGGAGACCCTGGCCGTCCTGCCCGGAGACGACACCGACCCGGTGCTCACCGCACTCACCGAGCTGCGCGTCCCCCACCGTGGCGTACCGCTGGGCGAAGCCCTGCGCACCAACATCACAGTCACCGATCCGGCCGGCACCACCACGAAGATCAACGAACCCGGCCCCGCCTTCGACGAGGTCCGCACCGAGGCCCTGGTCGCCGTCGCCCTGGACGCCACCGAGGGCTCCAGCTGGGCGGCGCTGGCCGGCTCGCTCCCCCCGGGCGTACCTGCCGACTTCTACGCCCAGGTCATCGGGCGGCTGCGCAGCGGGCTCGGGCCGGAGGCGCCGCAGATAGCCCTGGACTCCTCCGGTCCGGCGCTCGCCCGAGCCGTGGCCGCCGAGCCGGACCTGATCAAGCCCAACGGTGAGGAGCTGCTGGAGCTGGTCACCCTGCTCACCGGCTCCAGCCCCCGCTTCTCCGACGGCCGCACCATGGAGCCGGAGGAGCTGGAGAGCCGCCCGGCCGAAGTGCTCCGCCTGGTCCGTATCGCCCAGGACCACGGCGTGCGCACCGCCCTGGTCACCCTCGGCGCCCACGGCGCCCTGCTCGTCCCTGACCGCCCCGGGGACGAGGTGCTGCGGGCCTGGGGCCCGGAGCTGCTGGCCCGCTCCACCGTCGGCGCCGGCGACGCCTCCCTGGCCGGGCTGCTGCTGGCCGCTCAGCAGGGCCAAGGTCCTGCCGGCCAGCTTCGGCAGGCCGCAGCCCAGGGCCGTGCCGCCGCCGCACTCCCCGGATCGGTCATGCCGACCCCGGATGATCTCGACCTCGACGTCGTCGTCGTGGAGACGCTCTCCGACTGACCCCTGTCAGCCGGACCCATCCCTGGAACACCACCATGGAACACCACCCCGGAACACCGCACCCGAACTGCGAGGGACCCGCCATGAACAGCATCATCACCCCGGAGCTCGTCAGCCTCGACGAGATCCGCAGCAGCGCGAAGCGAGAGGTCATCGAGCAGCTCGCCTCCCGCATCCAGCAGGCAGGTCGTACCGCGGCCGCCGAGACCCTGGTGGCCGACGCCTGGGCACGCGAGGAGAAGTCCGCCACCGGTATGCCCGGCGGCGTGGCGATCCCCCACTGCCGCACCTCGGCCGTCACGGAGGCCACCCTGGCCTTCGCCCGACTGCCCGAGCCGGTGGACTTCGGCGCCAAGGACGGCCCTGCCGACCTGGTGTTCTTCATCGCCGCCCCCGACGGCGCCGACAAGGCCCATCTGAAGATCCTCGCCGCCCTGGCCCGCTCCCTGGTCAAGAAGGACTTCGTCGCCGCCCTGCGGGAGGCCGAGGACTCCCAGGGGGTGGTGGACCGGGTCACCGAGGCCGTCGCTCCTGCCGTGGCCGAGCTCGAGGGGGCTGCGGGTGCGCCCGCCGACACCGCCCCGGCCGCAGCCGCAGGCACGGCTGCTCCGGCCGCCTCCGGGGGCCGCCGGATCGTGGCCGTGACCGCCTGTCCCACGGGGATCGCCCACACCTACATGGCCGCCGACGCCCTGAAGCAGGCCGCCGAGGAGAAGGGCGTGGAGATCCATGTGGAGACCCAGGGGTCTGCCGGGGCCACCGCCCTGCCCGCCGACGTCGTCGCCGGTGCCGACGCGGTGATCTTCGCCGTCGACGTCGACGTCCGGGACAAGGCCCGCTTCGCCGGCAAGCCCGTGGTGCACGTGCCCGTGAAGCGCGGCATCGACGAGTCCGCCGCGCTGATCGACCGGGCCCTGGCGGCTGTGGACGACCCCTCCGCCCCGCGCGTCTCCGCTGAAGAGTCCGGCGAGGAGTCACATTCCGGGGCTGAGGAGAGCTTCGGCAAGAAGACCCAGCGTGTGCTGATGACCGGTGTCTCCTACATGATCCCGTTCGTCGCCGCGGGCGGTCTGCTCATCGCCCTGGGCTTCCTTCTGGGCGGCCATGACATCACGGACGTCGCCGACGACGTCGTGTTCGGCAATACTCTGTTCAATCTCCCCGACGGCGGCCTCCTCACGTACCTCGGCGCCGTCGCGTTCACCATCGGCGCCACCTCGATGGGCTTCTTGGTGCCAGCTCTCTCGGGATACATCGCCTACGGCATGGCTGACCGCCCCGGTATCGCCCCGGGCTTCACCGCCGGCATGGTCGCCGTGTCCATGGACGCCGGGTTCATCGGCGGCATCGTCGGCGGTGTGCTTGCCGGCGCCGTCGCCGCAGGGTTCCGCCGTCTGGAGGTCCCCCGCTGGCTCGCCGGACTGATGCCGGTGGTGATCATCCCGCTCATCGCCACTCTGGTCTCCTCCGGCCTGATGTTCCTGCTGCTGGGCGGACCCATCGCCAGTCTGACCGCGTCCCTGGAGAGTTGGCTGTCCGGGATGACCGGCACGGCCGCCGTCCTCCTGGGTGTCGTCCTGGGCCTGATGATGTGCATCGACCTGGGTGGACCGATCAACAAGGTCGCCTACTCCTTTGCGGTCGCCGGCATCTCCGCGGGGTCCGTGGCCGACAACCCGGGGCCGCTGATGATCATGGCCGCGGTCATGGCCGCCGGCATGGTTCCGCCGCTGGGCCTGGCCTTGGCCACCTTCCTGGACCGGCGGCTGTTCACCCCGGTGGAGCGGGAGAACGGCAAGACCGCAGTGCTGCTGGGCGCAGCCTTCATCTCCGAGGGCGCCATCCCGTTCGCCGCGGCCGACCCGCTGCGGGTGCTGCCCTCTGCGATGGCCGGCGGCGCCGTCACCGGGGCGCTGACCATGGCCTTCGGCATCACCTCGCTGGCCCCGCACGGCGGAGCCTTCGTGTTCTTCGCGATCGACTCGTTCGTGCTGTTCATCCTGGCCGTCCTGGCCGGTGCCGTGGTCACGGCCCTCTGCGTCATCGCCCTGAAGCGGTGGACCCGGCGCAGCCTGCCCGGCGCACCGGCCGCCGCCGAGCCGGCGACCGCCACCGCCTGACCCCCGCGCCCGATGGCCGGCCGCCCCGGAGTCTCACCGGAGCGGTCGGCCATCGGCCCGCCGAGCCCACAGACGGCCGCCGCGCGAGCGCACAGACGGCCGCCCCGCGTCCCCGCACCCGACCCGCACCACCTAGGATTCACCCATGACCTCCCCCGAGAACCTCCCCTCCGCCCCCGCTGACCCGGCGAGCACGCTGCCCGGCACCCGGTTCACCGGGGTCGGCGTCTGCCCCGGGCGCGCCGTCGGACCGGTGCTGTCCATGCCGGACGCGGTCGCCGAGCCGGAGAACGCCCCACGGGACTCCGGCATCTCCGAGGCCAGTGCCGTGGAGTCCCTGGATGCGGCCACCACGGCTGTGGCCGAGCAGCTGCGTGCCCGGGCCGCCGAGGCCTCCGGCGACGCGAAGGGCGTACTCGAGGCGACCGCCCTGATGGCCACCGACTCGATGCTGAAGAAGGCCGCGGTCAAGCGCATCGCCGGGGGCAAGACGGAGGAGCGGTCGTTCTACGAGGCGGCCGCGGAGGTCACCCAGATGCTGGCAGCACTCGGTGGAAAGATGGCCGAGCGGCAGCGCGACGTCCGTGACGTGCGCGACCGGGTCATCGCCCAGCTGCGGGGCGTCACGCCCCCGGGCATCCCCCACAGCGAGACTCCGTTCATCCTGCTGGCCGAGGACCTCGCGCCCGCCGACACCGCCACCCTGGACCCGGAGAAGGTCCTGGCCCTGGTCACCCAGGAAGGCGGTCCGCAGTCCCACACCGCCATCATCGCCCGCTCCCTGGACCTGCCGGCCGTGGTGGCCGCCCCCGGGGTGCTGCAGATCCCGGACGGCACCGAGGTGCACGTCGATGGCGCCGCGGGCATCATCGACACCGCCATCACCGACCAGCTGAAGGCGGAGGTGCAGGCCCATCGGGAGCGTCGGGCCCAGATCGCCGCGTTCGACGGCGACGGCCGCCTGGCCGACGGCACCGCCCTGCCGCTGCTGGCCAACGTGGGCAACGGAGCCGATGCCCGGGCCGCCGCCGAGGCGGGCGCCCAAGGTGTGGGGCTGTTCCGCACCGAGTTCCTGTTCTTCGACCGCGACTCCGAGCCCGGACACGAGGAGCAGGTGTCCGCCTACCGCGAGGTCTTCGAGGCATTCGCGGCCCGTGGCACCGCCGAGCAGCCCGCGAAGGTCGTGCTGCGCACCCTCGACGCCGGCGCCGACAAGCCGCTGCCCTTCCTCACCGACACCGAAGAGCCCAACCCGGCGCTGGGCGTGCGGGGCTTCCGCACCGAGCTCGCCTCCCCCGGTGTGCTGGGACGGCAGCTGGCCGCGGTCGCTGAGGCGGAGGCCGCCGCCGGAGACACGGTGGACGTCTGGGTGATGGCCCCGATGATCTCCACCACTGAGGAGGCCGCGAGCTTCCGCACCATGGCCGCCGAGGCAGGACTGAAGACTCCGGGCGTGATGATCGAGGTTCCGGCCGCCGCGCTCACCGCGGGCCCGATCACCGAGGAGGTGGAGTTCGTCTCCATCGGCACCAACGACCTCACCCAGTACACGATGGCCTCGGACCGACAGCTGGGCTCCCTGGCGGCCCTCAACGACGCCTGGCAGCCGGCGGTGCTGCAGCTCATCGGCGCCACCGGAGCCACCTCACACGGGCCGGTGGGTGTGTGCGGCGAAGCCGCGGCAGACCCGGCGCTTGCCCCTGTTCTGGTGGGACTCGGCGCGACCTCACTGTCCATGAGCGCGGCCGCCCTGCCCGCAGTGGCGGCCGTGCTGCGCACCGTCAGCCCTGAGCAGGCGAAGGAGCTGGCCGCCGTCGCCACGGCCGCGCGGAGCTCCGCGGAAACACGCGCCGCCGTCGTCGCCCAGCTGCCGGCGCTGCAGGAGCTCGGCCTCGCCTGAGACCGTCTCCTGGCGCCATCTGCCGGGCGCGCCGGCCCCGGCACCCCATAAGATGTGTACAGACTTGCGGCGCCAGCGTCGCAGGACACGACGCTCATCCGAGCACGACTCCAGATCAGCAGGAGGAGAACCATGGCCCAGAGGACCGCAACCATCGGCTCCAAGGCAGGACTGCACGCCCGTCCTGCCGCCGTCTTCGCCGAGGCGGCAGGCTCACAGCCGGTGGAGGTGAGCATCGCCAAGGCGGACAGCCCGGAAGAGACCTTCGAGGCCGGCAGCATCCTGGGCCTGATGGGCATCGGCGCCGAGTACGGCGACCAGGTGGTGCTCTCCGCCGAGGGCGACGGCGCGGAATCCGCCCTCGACGAGCTGGTGCGCATCCTGGAGACCGAACAGGACGACTGAGCGGCTCAGCGGCGAGCAGCACTCCCCGCGACGCTGAGAAGAGGCCGGTGCACGGGTCATGGCGACCTGCGCACCGGCCTCTTCATCTCTGGACGCAACGCTACGTGTCTGGACAGCCGCCAGCCCGCCTGGGCGTGGCTCTGCGGCTGTCGTGAGCCCTCAGTCCCAGAAGTCGATGAGCCGGGCGTCACGGCCGTCGAGCTCGGCCCACGGCTTCTCCACGACGAAACGGGCCAGGCTGGCGGTCGGGAAGCGCGAGGCCAGGCGCAGCACGGGATCCTCGGCGGAGTGCACCGAGGCGAGTTCCATGCCGAGGTCCTGGACGGTGGGCAGGTGCCCGATGACCAGCAGCCGGCGCACCGTCTCCGGGGTCTCGTTGATCACGGAGAGCATATGGCGGGACCCCGCCCCGTAGAGCCTGCCGTCCAGGTACGGGGTGGGGGCCTTCTCCCCCAGCTCGTGGTTGATCCAGATGCACGTCTGACGGGTGCGCATGGCATCGGAGCAGATGGTCGCGTCCGGCAGGACCTGCTCGGCCAGCAGCCGCTGTCCCACGGCGCGGGCCTGCTCGGCGCCGCGGTCGGTGAGAGTTCGACCGTGGTCGTCCTCCGAGAAGGCGTGTCCGGCCTGAGCATGACGCAGGATGAGCAGCTCGACGGCGTCGTCCATGGTCCCCTCCCGCGGCGCCGGGCGCCGTTCAGATGCGGATCAGATGCTGTACTCGGGGGCGGCCCAGACCGTGACCTCGGGGTGCTCGTAGAACCGGTAGCCCTGGCCGCGGACCGTACGGACCGTGTTGGCCAGGCGACCCAGCTTCGAGCGCAGGCGCCGGATGTGCACGTCGATGGTGCGCTCGTTCGGCATCTGCTCGGTGTCGGCGTTGCGCCACAGGGCCTTGAGGAGCTCCTCCCGACCCACGGTGCGGGTCCCGTTCTCCACCAGGTAGTTCAGCAGCTCGAACTCCTTGTAGGTGAGGTTCAGGTTGTCCCCGTCCAGCTTGACCTCGCGGCGCGAGAGGTCGATCAGCACCCCGGAGCTTGAGGGAGCCTGAGGGGCCGCCACGGGCACCTCCATGGTGCGGTGGGTGACCGTAGGGTCGCCGAGCGCCTGACGGACGACGTCGAGGTCGCTGCCTTCGGCAGCCGCGGAGGCCATCGCCATGGCGATGTGGACCTGGGACTCGGGGGCGATCGACTCCACGTAGTCGCGGAGGTCGGTGGCGATCTTGTGCAACGAGGTGCCCGCCGCGGTCGCGGTGTCCTCGTCGAGGCCCACGTAGACCACGAAGCCGCGGGCGACGACGTCGGGCTGGACCAGCTGGGGGCCGCCGCCGTTCTGGGCGACCACCGGAACGGGCCCGGTGCGCGGCTGGCTCGAGGAGCGGCCTCGTCCTGCCCGACGGCCGGCCTGCTGGTCATCGCCGTCGCGCATCCGGCGGGCGATCTCCGCACGACGTGCCGCATTGCGGACGGACACGTGGACATACCCCGGATTCTGGGCCTGACTCGGATGTGCGGACATGAGGTGGTTCTCCCTGGCTGCCGACCGGTCGATTCGGACTCCAGACTCCACGTCACATAAGAAAAATGCAAGTAACAAAGCATGGAATATTCCACATGCTGAGACTATGCGGCGTGTTTGTGAGTAGGCTCACACTTCTGGGGCGTGAATCACGAGTGGACGAGCTCCGACGGCGAGCGAGCCGCGGACGCCGTCGACACCCCCGACGCCGCATGGCGGCGCGGGACGCAGCGAACGGGTCGCCTCGGAGACGGGGATCCGCACCAGCGAGCTGACATCGGACGATGCGCGAGGCGAGCGCGAATAATAGCGCGTCCGGCCGCGCAGGGGCTGGGGAGGTGCTCAGCAGAGCTCGGAACTCACTCCGCGAGGCCGTAGAGGCGGTCCCCGGCGTCGCCGAGCCCGGGCACGATGTAGGCGTTCTCATCGAGCTTCTCGTCGATGGCGGCCAGGTAGAGGTCCACCTCCAGATCGCCCACGTCCTTCTGCAGCCGCTCGATGCCCTCCGGAGCGGCGAGCAGACAGATACAGGTGACCTCCTTGGCGTTGCGGCGCTTGAGGAAACGGATGGCCTCGGCCAAGGTGCCACCCGTGGCCAGCATCGGATCCAGCACGAAGACGTGCCGTCCGGTCAGGTCGTCGGGGAGCCGCTCGGCGTAGGTGATGATGTCGAGGGTCTCCTCATTGCGGGCCATGCCCAGGAATCCGACCTCCGCGGTGGGGATCATGGAGGTCATACCGTCCAGCATGCCGAGTCCCGCGCGCAGGATCGGGACCACCAGCGGAGTGGGGCCGGCCAGCTGAGTCCCTTCGGTCTCGGTGACCGGGGTGGTGATGGTGATCGGCTCGGTGGCGATCGAATCGCTGGCCTCATAGGAGAGCAGCATCACCAGTTCCTTGGTGAGCTGCCTGAAGTGGTTGGAGCTGGTCTCCACCCGCCGGAGCTGGGTGAGCTTATGGGCGATGAGCGGGTGTTCCACGACCTGTACACGCATGGGACCAAACTACCAGGACGCAGGGACGCCAGTAGGCTGGGCCCATGGCATCCCCCGTCCACCCCGATCCGCGCCGTGACGCGCGTCGCGCCGCCTCACGGCCGCAGACCCACCACGGCCGGACCCCCGACGACGACCCCCGGGACTCGGCAGTGCCGGTGGACCCCGACCCTGCCCTGCCGCAGGAGGGCAGGAGCTGCAGCGACACCCGCGATCAGGCGGTGCAGCACGCGCTCATCGGGCACTGCCTGGACCTGGCCGCGCAGGCGGCCGCCAGAGGAGATGTGCCGGTGGGCGCCGTCGTCGTGGACCCGGACGGCCAGATCATCGGGCAGGGCCACAACACTCGGGAGGCCGACGCTGATCCGGCCGGCCACGCGGAGCTGATCGCCCTGCGCGAGGCCGCACGACGCCGCGGCACCTGGCGTCTGGAGGACTGCACGCTGGCCGTCACCCTGGAGCCGTGCCCCATGTGCGCCGGGGCGATCGTCCTGGCGCGGATCCGCCGAGTGATCTTCGGCGCCTGGGACGAGAAGGCCGGCGGGGCAGGATCCGTGTTCGACATCCTGCGGGAGCCGCGGCTGAACCATTGGGTGGAGGTTCACCCCGGCGTGCGCGCCGAGGAGTGCTCCGCACAGCTCAGCGGGTTCTTCGCCACGCGGCTGCGGGAGGGCGGGACGGCCTCCTAGACCGAGGGCTGAGAACGAGGGCTGAGACTGGGCCCCGCCCTCGGGTGGCGGCAGGCGCGTGCCGGTCAGTCACGCGGATTGCTAGAGTTGCGCGGTGCTCTCCGCCGACCCCTCCCCCGATCTCACCGTCGCCCTGGCACGTGCCGAGTCCCTGATCGCGCTGACGCCGGACTACCCCGAGCCGGGGGTGCTGTTCCGTGACATCTCTCCGCTGCTGGTGGACGCCGCCGCGCTGGAAGCTGTGACGACAGGGCTCATCCAGCCGTTCCGTGGGGCCTTCGACGTCGTCGCCGGCATCGAAGCCCGCGGCTTCCTCTTGGCCGGGGCCATCGCGATCGCCGCAGGAGTGGGGACGCTGCCCATCCGCAAGGCGGGCAAGCTGCCGAACCCGGCTGCGAGCATCGAGTACCACCTGGAGTACGGCTCCGCGGTGATCGAGGCCCCCGGGGTGCTGGAGCCCGGCGCGAGGGTGCTGCTGGTCGACGACGTGCTGGCCACCGGTGGCACCCTGGCCGCCTCCCGGCAGATCATCGCCGAGCTCGGCGGCGACGTGGCCGGCGCCGCCGTCGTGCTGGAGCTCGAGGAGCTCGGCGGGCGCCGTCACGCCGGGGCCGTGCATTCGCTCTTCCGCACCGGCGGCTGAGTCCGCTCCGGCCGGAGACAGCCACGATTGGAGTCCCGCGCGCATCTTCGGTAGCATCTTCAGGTCTGAGGTGACGTGTCCGAGCGGCCGAAGGTGCGACACTCGAAATGTCGTGTACGGTAACCCCGTACCGTGGGTTCAAATCCCACCGTCACCGCCAGTGTGATGTATCGGGACATCGTTGACAGATGTCTCACAACATCGTTGACAGAAGGGCCTCCGAACCCCCGGGTTCGGAGGCCCTTCGTCGTCGGTGCCTGGTGTGGGTTCACTCGGGGGTTATTGGCCAGAATGTGTGTATGGCCCGGGCGTGTCATCCCCTTCCGGCCCAGCGGGTCTGCTGAAGGTCTGGTTGACCGTGGGGCTTATGCCGCCAGGGCGACGGCTTCTTTGTGAATGGTCTCGTATTCGATCGGGGTCAGCTTACCC
>NZ_BAAAVT010000019.1:0-58071 GCF_039534665.1 Nesterenkonia aethiopica
ACCCAGGCCTGGCGGAGGAAGCGATCGAGAAGTACCAGCTCTGTGATCCCAATGCTGGGACCTCTGGGTCCACAGGAGGCGATGCCTGAGCCCAGGACCATCACCTGGACTGAGGTCCATCACCTGGGCTGAGGACCGAGGACACGGAGGCACGCCGCCGAGGCTGACGTCCCCACAGGCCCGTCCCGCAGATCAGGGGCCGCGCGACCGCATACCGGTCGAGCGGCCCCTGATCCGTGTTCGGCTCCGGGCCCGTCGACGCCTGTTTTTGTAGGAGAGGCACAACTGGCCGGTCACATCTCTGACCGACTAGGCTCAGGGCCCATGACCGCCTCCGCCCCTCAGCTGCCTCCACCCGCCCGGGTCTCCGAGGCTTCCCTGGAGGTCCTGCGGCGGCACACCGACCACCTCACCACGGCGGTGAACCTCCACCTGGAGGGCACGCTGCCCTGGTACCGCCAGCTCACCACCGACGAGCGCGCCTCCCTGCGGCTGATCGCCCAACGCGGCATCCTCGGCCTGGTCAACTGGCTGGACAACCCGCAGACACGTTCCCTGCCCCTGGTCAACGAGCTCCTCGGCTCCGCGCCGCAGGACCTCATGCGGACCATCTCGCTCCAGCGTGCCCTGCAGCTGATCCGCACGATCGTCGAAGCGGTGGAGCATCGGCTCCCCGGCCTGGTGCCCGCCGACGATCAGCAGGGCATGCTCGAAGCCGTGCTGCGCTATTCGCGTGAGGTGGCCTTCGCCATCGCCGACGTCTACGCCCGTGCCGCCGAGTCCCGCGGCGCCTGGGACTCGCGCCTCGAAGCCCTGCTGGTCGACGCCGTGCTGCGCGGTGAGGCCGGAGAGCAGATCGCCTCCCGCGCCTCCGCCGTCGGCTGGCGCAGCTCGTCGGGAGTCGTCGTCGTGGTCGGACCCGCGCCCGACCAGGCGGACGCCGCCTTCATGAGCCACCTGAGGCGGCAGTGCGTGCGCTTCGCGGCGGATGCGGTGGTCGGCGTCCAGGGCGACAGGCTGGTCCTGCTGCTCGGCGGCGTGACCGACCTCGATGGGGGTCTGGAACGCATCATGTCCAGCTTCGGCGAGGGGCACGTGGTCTACTCGCGCATCTCCAGCTCCATCGAGCAGGCGCATCGCTGCGCCCAGGCCGCCTACTCCGGACACAGCGCCGCCCCGGCCTGGACCCTGGCCCCGAATCCGGTGGCTGCCGACGACCTCCTCCCGGAACGTGCGCTGGCCGGGGACGACACGGCCCGGCAGATGCTCCGCGAGGCGACCTTCATGCCGTTGGCCGCTGCCGGCAACGGTCTGCTCGAGACCGTGACGGCATACATCAGCGCCGGCCGGTCGCTGGAGGGGACGGCCCGCGCGCTCTACGTCCACCCGAACACCGTGCGGTATCGGCTCCGCCGCGTCACAGACATCACGGGCTGGGACCCGACGGAGCCGCGCGACGCGTACGTGCTGCAGACCGCTCTGGCCGTCGGACGCCTGTAGACTCGTCCTGGCCTCCGGTTTGTAGAGACCCCACAAAGGTCCCCGGAGAGCTTGGTCCACCCATGCCCCGCTCCGAGCAGCTGCGATATGGAAGGTTGGTAGTGTGCTAGCGATCATCTGCCCTGGACAGGGCTCCCAGTCCTCCGGCTTCCTCTCGCCGTGGCTCGAGGACGACTCCGCCCGCGAGACGCTGCAGGAATGGTCGGAGGTCGCGGAGACCGACCTGGTCCTCCA
The DNA here is from genome assembly GCF_039534665.1 of Nesterenkonia aethiopica. Taxonomy (NCBI): domain Bacteria; kingdom Bacillati; phylum Actinomycetota; class Actinomycetes; order Micrococcales; family Micrococcaceae; genus Nesterenkonia; species Nesterenkonia aethiopica. Next base: position 1,735 of record NZ_BAAAVT010000019.1, read on the forward strand.
CGGCACCCAGTCCGACGAGGACACCATCCGCGACACCGCACTCGCCCAGCCCCTCATCGTCGCCGCCTCTCTGCTGTCGGCGCGCGCCCTGGGCCTGACCCCCGGTCACACCCCCGAGGCTGTGGACACCGACCAGCTGCTCTTCGCCGGCCACTCCGTCGGTGAGGTGCCGGCCGCCGCCCTGGCCGGAGTACTCAGCGCGGAGCAGGCGCTGCGCCTGATCCGAGTTCGCGCGCAGGGCATGGCACAGGCGGCCGCCGCGGAGGCGACCTCCATGGCGGCGGTGCTCGGCGGCGTCGAGGACCAGGTGCGTGAGAGCATCGAGGCCCACGGCCTGACCGCCGCCAACGCCAACGGCCCCGGACAGATCGTGGCAGCCGGCACGGCCGACCGGATCGCGGCCCTGGAGGCTGAGCCCCCGGCGCGCGCCCGGGTGATCCCGCTGAAGGTGGCCGGCGCCTTCCACACCCAGCACATGGCCCCCGCCCAGGAGACTCTGGCCGCCGCCGTGGCGGACTTCTCGGTGCAGGACCCGATGGCACGTCTGCTCTCCAACCGCGACGGCCAGGCCGTCGCATCCGGGGGCGAGATCCTGGACCGACTCGTGGAACAGGTCACACGTCCCGTGCAGTGGGACCTGTGCATGGAGTCCATGAAGGCCGCCGGCGTCACCGGTGTGCTGGAGCTTCTTCCAGGCGGCACTCTCACCGGGCTCGCCAAGCGCGGCCTCAAGGGTGTGGCCGCTCTGGCCGTCAAGTCCCCCGACGACCTCGACGCCGCCCGGACGTTCGTCGCCGACCACGCCTGAGCCCCACTCACCGTCCGATGCGCCGAGCCGCGCCCCGATCCCCGCAGCTGCCCTCCGGCAGCGCCGATTCACAGCAAGGACAGCTTCCGTGACAGCCACACTCAATCAGACCGAGACCGTCGCCGGCACCCAGGTGATGGGCATGGGCGCCTACCGCCCGGATGTCATCGTCGACAACGAGCAGATCTGCCAGTGGATCGACTCCTCCGACGAATGGATCCGCCAGCGCACCGGGATCCGAACCCGCCACCGTGCGGCCGCGGACGTCTCCGTGGTGGACATGGCAGAGGGCGCGGCCCGGGGAGCCCTGGAGAAGGCCGGACTCACCGGCGAGGACGTCGGAGCCGTCATCGTCGCCACCGTCACGCACCCCTATCAGACGCCCTCAGCGGCCGCCGCGGTCGCCCACCGGATCGGCTCCACCCCGGCGGCGGCCTTCGACATCTCCGCGGCCTGCGCCGGCTACTGCTACGGCATCGCCCAGGCCGACTCCTTCGTCCGCTCCGGACTCGCGAAGCATGTCCTGGTGATCGGCGTCGAGAAGCTCTCCGACGTGATCGACAACCATGAGCGCAGCATCTCCTTCCTCCTGGGAGACGGTGCCGGCGCGGCCGTCGTCGGCCCGGCCGAGACGCCGGGCATCTCCCCCAGCCTGCTGGGCTCCAACGGCGAGAAGTGGGACTCCGTGTCGATGAACGGTTCGCTGATCCCGTTGCGCGACGCGCTGGCGCGAGCTCGGGAGACCGGCGACGCCGGTGAGCTGCTGGATCCGGAGACCACCCTCTGGCCCACTCTGCGGCAGGACGGACCGACCGTCTTCCGGTGGGCCGTCTGGGAGATGGCCAAGACCGCGCAGAAGGCCCTCGACGCCGCGGGCATCACGGCCGAGGATCTCGCCTCCTTCGTGCCGCACCAGGCCAATATCCGGATCATCGACGAGATGGTCAAGCAGCTCAAGCTCCCGGAGCACGTGCTCGTCGGACGCGACATCGCCGATGCGGGAAACACCTCCGCCGCGTCCATCCCGCTGGCCGCCCACCGGCTGCTGGAGGAGAACCCCGAGCTCTCCGGCGGGCTGTGCCTGCAGATCGGCTTCGGCGCCGGGCTCGTCTACGGCGCCCAGGTCGTCCGCCTGCCCTGACCCGGGCGCGGAGGACCACCACAGATGTCCTGGTCGTGGCGTCGCACAGCCGCCCGGCCAGGCCGACAGCGTCAGGGACACCTGAGGCACACACCAGAACACCGTACGAGCGACTCGTACGACCGAACAGAAGGGAGCAGCCCCGTGGCTGACAAGAACGAGATCCTCGCTGGCCTGGCTGAGATCGTCAACGAGGAGACCGGACTGGAGACCGAAGAGGTCCAGCTGGAGAAGTCCTTCACGGAGGACCTGGACATCGACTCGATCTCGATGATGACCATCGTGGTCAACGCCGAAGAGAAGTTCGACGTGAAGATCCCCGACGAAGAGGTCAAGAACCTCTCCACCGTCGGCGACGCCGTCACCTTCATCGCCGACGCCAAGGGCTGACCTGCCCGGCCTCAGTGTCCGGGGAGCGGGCAGGCGCCGCAGGTCCCGACGATCTCGGGCCGTGCGCCGGCCCGCTCCCGACTGAAGACCCACCATCCACCACTGACCAGAGGTAGATCCATGACACGCCGTCTCGTCATCACCGGCCTCGGCGCCACCACACCCATCGGCGGCGACGTGCCGACCCTGTGGAAGAACGCATTGACCGGCACGCCGGGCGCCAAGACCCTCGAGCACGACTGGGTCGAGCAGTACCAGCTCCCCGTCACCTTCGCAGCCGAGGTCCAGGTCGAGCCCGCGGAAGTGCTCGCCCGGCCCGAGACCCGGCGCATGGACCGCTCCACGCAGCTGGGCATGGTCGCCTCCCGTCAGGCGTGGAAGGATGCCGGCCTGGATGAGGCCGACGTCGATCCAGAACGCCTCGGGGTGTCCTTCGCCACCGGTATCGGAGGTGTGTGGACCCTGCTCGACTCGTGGGACACCCTGCGTGAACGCGGGCCTCGCCGCGTGATGCCCATGACCGTGCCGATGCTGATGCCCAACGGCGCCGCCGGGGCCATCAGCCTGGACTTGGGCGCCCGGGCCGGCGCTCGGACCGCCGTTTCGGCCTGCGCCTCGGGCACCGAAGCCCTGGAGATGGCCATCCGGATGCTGCGGGAGGGCGAGGCCGACGTCGTCATGGCCGGCGGCACCGAGGCCGCCATCCACCCGCTTCCGCTGGCGGCGTTCTCCTCGATGCAGGCGCTCTCCCGCCGGAACGACGACCCTGCCGCGGCGTCTCGCCCCTACGACGTCGACCGCGATGGCTTCGTCATGGGTGAAGGCGCCGGTGCCCTGGTGGTGGAGACCGAGGAGCATGCCAAGGCCCGTGGCGCCACCATCTATGCCGAACTGGCCGGAGCCGCCGTCACCTCTGACGCTCACCACATCACCGCACCCGACCCTGAGGCCATGGGGGCGACTCGGGCACTGCGCAAGGCGCTGGCCGACGCAGGCGCCTCGGTGGAGGACGTCACGCATGTCAACGCCCACGCCACCTCGACGCCGGTCGGCGACAAGCCGGAGTACACGGCGCTGAAGTCGGCCCTGGGGGATCGCCTCGACGAGGTCTGCGTCTCGGCGACCAAGTCCCAGACCGGTCACCTGCTGGGCGCCGCTGGTGCCGTGGAGTCCCTGCTCACCGTGCTGGCTCTCCACGACCGCAAGGCCGCCGTCACCATCAACCTCGAGAACCAGGACCCAGACATGCCGCTGGACGTGGTCACCGGGCAAGCGCGTGAACTGCCGGCCGGCGATCAGGTCGCCCTGTGCAACTCCTTCGGCTTCGGCGGGCACAATTCGGTGGTGGCGTTCCGCACGGTCTGATCGCAGCCTCGGCTCCGATCGTTCTCTGAGCGTTCCCCACCGGGGATCTCGCAGGACGTACGAAGGGCGGTCTGCCCAGGATCTTCTGATCCTGGACAGACCGCCCTTCTGTCACGCTGTGGGAAGCGGTGCCGCGTGGGAAGCGATCGCCCGAAGGCGATTCAGCGGCAGGTTCAGACGTCGGCGGTGGACGGAGGAGGGCTCCACCGGACCGACAGGCGTCAGCCGATCAGCCGACGCGGTGCAGCCAACGCACCGGTGCGCCCTCGGCCGCGTGGCGGAAGGGGTCCAGCTCCTCGTCCCAGGCCTCACCCAGAGCCAGCGAGAGCTCCTGATAGACCACAGAGGGGTCGCCGGCCCCCATCTCATAGGCATAGCGGATCCGGTCCTCGGAGACCAGGATGTTGCCGTGGACGTCGGTGGTGGCGTGAAAGATCCCGAGTTCCGGAGTGTGGGACCAGCGGCTGCCGTCACAGCCCGGGCTGGGATCCTCCGTGACTTCGAAGCGCAGCTGCGCCAGGCTCCGCAGGGTGGAGGCCAACGTGGCTCCGACCCCCTGGGTGCCGCGCCAGCTCAGCTCGGCGCGGAACGTGCCGGGCGAGGCGGGCTGGGGCTCCCACTGGAAGTCCACTCGCGCATCCACCACTGACGACACCGCCCATTCGACATGCGGGCAGAGCGCAGCAGGCGCCGAGTGGATGTGCAGGACACCCCGGGCCGTGTGTGCAGACATATCCATCCTCCGTTGTGCTGTTGGTACGTCTTCCCCTACGACCGACAGCGCGGCACCGGATGAGTGCATCTGCAGTATGAAGCTGTGACTCGACAATTGTGCATGAGCGACGACTCATCTGCCAAGTGGAGTCAGGGCCGACCGAACGCCTGCGCTCTGACGAACGCTGGCCGAGCGGCCTGGACTCCGTGGACAGCTTAACAGGTGAGCGTGCGCCGCGACACCATCTGTGAGGGCTGTGTCTCGTCATCCCTCGCCCCGGTCACCTGTGGCGGGCGCTCACGCTCCGGCAGGACGCCGCGCAGGCTCAGGCCCGAGGATGCGCCTGTCCATAGGCAGCACGCAGGCCTTCGACGGAGACGTGGGTGTAGAGCTGAGTGGTCGACAAGGAGGCGTGTCCCAGCAGCTCCTGCACTGTCCGCAGATCTGCACCACCGTCGAGCAGATGGGTGGCGGCGCTGTGACGCAGCGCGTGAGGACCCCGGGCCGCCGTGGTGCCGAGGCTTTCGAGCAGAACATCGACCACCCGACGGACCGTGCGCTGGTCGATGCGCGCCCCGCGACGTCCCAGGAAGACGGCCTGCCCGGAGCCCTCCGTGACGAGACGCGGGCGCCCCTGCTCCAGATAGGCTTCGACGGCCTGCTCGGCGGGCACGCCGTAGGGCACCATCCGTTCCTTGTCCCCCTTGCCCAGTACGCGGACCATCCGGCGATCGGCGGCGAACGACGGCACGTCGAGCCCGACCAGCTCCGCCACACGCATGCCGGTCGCGTAGAGGAGCTCGACCATGGCGAGGTCCCGCAGGGCGACGGCGTGGTCGATCGGGGCTTCCGCGCGCCGCTCCGCAGTGTCCCGGCACCGCTCGGTGAGCCGGGTGATCAGCTCATCCACCTGACGGTCCTGCAGGACGTCCGGCAGGCGGCGGGCCGTCCGCGCGGTCCGAAGCCGCACTGAGGGGTCCTCGGGCAGGGAACCACGACGGTGCGCCCACGCGGTGAAGCTGCGGACCGCCGCGATCTTGCGGTTCACGGTCGCCCGTCCGAGACCGGCGTCGTGGAGGTCCGCCAGCCAGGTGCGCAGACGGAGCAGGTCCAGCCGAGCCAGTGGACCCACGGCCTGCCGAAGCTGACGAAGGTCAGTGCGGTACGAGCGCACAGTGTGCGCCGAGAGTCCCCGCTCTGCGCTCAGATGGGTCAGGTAGTCCCGGAGCAGGGCGTCCTGCTCGGCATCCGCGGCATCGACGGCACCCACGGCATCGTCGGCGGGCACGCGCGCGAGGTCGCCGTCCGGACTGCCGCCCGGCGGTCTGGCTCTCCGGCCTGTGGCCGGATCGTCCCTGTCCTCCATGTCGGCAGTCTATCGGTGCGATCACGACGTCGGCGGCACACCGTGGCTCCGCCCCCAGCGGCCGCCCGACTCCCGCGCCAGGCCGCACCGTTGGAGCCGGGTGAGCCCGCCCAGCACCTGCGGCATGGGCAGTCCCGCCACTTCCGACAGCTTTCCGGCGGTGCTGAGCCGCCGCAGCGGCAACGCATCGAACAGCAGCCTGTCGGTCTGGTCCAGGCCATCCAGCACCTCCGTGATCCTCGCGCGCTCCCCCGGGGCTCCACTGTCCCCGGCGTCCTGCCCTCGGCCGCCCCGATCGCCCGCTGTGCGCACGGAGACCGTGGGACCCGACCGTTCCGGCAGCGGAAGTCTCGGCTGGTCGAGTCCTCCGATGCGCGGATCCGCAGGCCCGTCGCTGGTGGCTGTCGGGGTCACCTCAGCGATGAGGCTGACGACGTCAGCGGCATCTGTGATCAGTTCGGCGGGGGTCTCGCGAAGGAGCCGGTGACAGCCTGCGGAGCTCGCCGCATGCACACTGCCCGGCACAGCACCGACCGGTCGACCGAGCCCCAAGGCGTGGTGGGCCGTGTTCTGCGCCCCGGACCGCCATCGGGACTCCACCACGACCGTCGCCGCGGTCAGCGCAGCGATCAACCGGTTCCGGTGCAGGAAGCGGTGTCTGGTCGGACTCCCACCGGGCGGCATCTCGCTCACCAGCAGGCCGTGCTCCCCGACCGCCCGCAGGAGAGAGTCATTGCCTGCGGGATAGAATCGGTCCAGACCCCCTGCGAGGACCGCGACGGTCGGAGCGGCCGCCTCGGCACCTCTGAGGATCGCCCCATCCGCTGTCGGGCCTGCCGGACCGTGCGGCGTCGCACCGTCGCGGCGCAGCGCGGCACGATGGGCGGCGGCATCGATGCCGTAGGCCCCTCCGGAGACGATGCAGACACCGTGGCCCACCAGGTCCTCGACGATCTCGGCTGTGACCCGCAGCCCGTAGTCGCTCGCCTCCCGCGAACCGACGACGGCGACCCGACGGGGCAGACGCGGCAGCCGGCCCCATGCAGCCTCGCTGCGCGGCCCGGCGCCACGATGCCATAGCGCCAGCGGCGCGGCCCCGCCGAGATCCTCAAGCTCACTGGGCCACCATGGGTCCTCCGGCACAGTAAGGCCCCCTCCGAACCTCCAGATGGTCTCCAGATCACGCGCCCCCTGGGCCTGCCTCCGGCGAGTGCGCCAACGGGCCAGCCCAGCATGGAGATCGCGTTGTCTCGCACCGAGCCCGGACTGTGCCCCCAGTTCCCCGATCTGAGTGGTCAGCGTCGCCCCAGGATCTGCCTCCGACATGATCAGGGCGTGGGCTTCGACCGGCCCCAGATGAGCGACCAGCAGCCCGGCGAGTGCGTCACCGGGTTCGACCAGGCGACTCAGCTCGGCCCGCACCCGGAGCAGATCCTCCTCGACAGCAGGTCGCCCGCGGTCCTGTCCGACGGCCCCGTTCATGCCGCCCTCCTCTCCTCCGCGGTCTGCCTCAGCTGCATCGCCGCATCGACCTCCTCGGTCCCTGGGCAGGACTGGCCGGCGAGGTCGGCCAGCGTCCAAGCCAGCCGGAGCACCCGGACATAGCCGCGGAGCGAGAGCACCGCCCGATCCAGGCTCGCATCGAGCGCCCGGGTGCTGGCGGGTGCCAGCCGCAGCGGTCCGGTGAGCAGCCGCAGCGGGAGGTCCCCGTTCGTCCTCAAGCCCCAGGGGGCGAGCCGTTCCCTTTGGGCGCCGCGAGCCCCCATCACACGCCGCAGCACCTCGGCGGAGCTCTCTCCGGGCTCCGCCAGGGCCATGGCGGCGGATCGAGGCCGTTCCACCTGGACCTGCAGGTCGATGCGGTCCAGCAGCGGACCAGAGAGCCGCGCGAGGTAGGACCGGCGTTGCAGCACCGTGCAGGTACAGTCCCGCCCGGTGCCCACAGCCATCCCGCATGGACACGGGTTCGCAGCCATGACCAGCTGGAAACGCGCGGGATACGTGACGGTGCCCGCCGATCGGTGCAGAGTCACCGCCCCCGTCTCCAAAGGCTGACGCAGGGCATCCAAGGTGGAGCGTTGAAACTCCGGCGCCTCATCGAGGAACAGGACGCCCCGGTGGGACCGCGTCACCGCGCCCGGGCGGGGAAGCCGGGAGCCGCCGCCGACGATCGCCGCCGTGCTGGCGCTGTGATGCGGCGCTTCGAAGGGAGGACGTCGTGTCAGGGCCGTGACAGGTCCCGTCGGCCCCGCCACCGAGCCGATGGCGGTCACCTCCATCGCCTCATCGTCGCCCAGCGGTGGAAGGACGCCGGGCAGTCGTTCCGCCAACATGGTCTTCCCGGCGCCGGGTGCACCCATGAGGAGGAGATGGTGACCACCGGCGGCGGCCGCTTCCAGCGCGAACCGTGCCTGGGGCTGCCCACGGACCTCTGCGAGATCGGGCAGGGCTTCGGGTCCCGGCTCCACGTCCTGGTCCGCCGCGGCGCTGCCGGTGTGGCGGTCCATCACCACATCCGGGTCCACCGGAAGACGGCGTGGATCCACGCCGGCGACGCCGCGATCCCGCCGTCCGGACACGGCGAAGCCTTGGGCAACCTCGTAGGCATGGGACGCGGCCCAGACTTCGATGCCGGGCACCAGCGCGGCCTCGGCCGCGTTCTGTCGGGAGACCACCACACGCACCGCCCCGGCCCGCGCGGCAGCCGCGACCGCAGGCAGAACGCCTCGCACCGGGCGCAGGCGGCCGTCCAGACCGAGTTCAGCCAGAAAGACCACGTCGTCGGTGCCTGCAACCAACCCGTCGGCCGCCCACGCGCTCATCAGGATCGCCAGATCCAGGGCTGAGCCGGACTTCGGCAGAGAAGCAGGCAGCAGATTCACGGTCAGCCGCCGGGTGGGCAGGTCCAGTCCGGAGTTCTTCGCCGCGGACCGGATGCGGTCCTGGCTCTCCCGCAGCGATGCGTCCGGCAGCCCCAAGAGGATGAAGGCCGGCAGCGACTGGCCGATGTCGGCCTCCACGTCGATCAGGTGCCCTTGGACTCCCACGAGCACCACCGAGCGGGCGCGTCCCATGCTCATGGCCGCAGGTCCTCCAGGTGCTCGATCTCCGGCACACCCAGTGCGGTGTCGCGCTCGGCGGGGAAGAGCACCGAGACGGCGTCCACACGCAGAGGCACCCGCACGCCGCTGTGCTGAGCGGCGTACTCGCGGAGCAGCCGGTGCAGCCGGTGCAGCTTCACCGGGGTCACGGCTTCGAACGGATGACCCCAGCCACGGCCACGGCGGGTCTTGACCTCGACGGCCACCAGGACGCCGTCGTCGAGAGTGATCAGGTCCAGCTCACCGTGGCGGCTGCGCCAGCGTCGGTCCAGCACGATGTGGCCGGCCGCGACCAGGTGCGTCTCCGCGTGCTCCTCCCCCAGCAGTCCCAGCTCGTCCTTGCTCGGCGGCGCCTGGTGCTGGTGCCGCGACGGAGTGATCTCCATCTGTGGTGCTCCCTTCCTCGGTGCGCACCACTCTGCCCCGCCGCCGAAAAGCCCACGAGCTCCGCGACGCGGTCTGTGGAGGGCTGGGCGTGTCGTCAGCCCACCGGTCGCTCCTGTGGAGGAACGGAAGACGCCACGTGCCGGCCCGAGTCACCGGCGGAGGGCGGCGTCCCGGAGGGAATGCCCTTCCGGCACCAGCTTCCAGGAGCGCCGATGCTGAGGGGTCAGCCCCCGCTCCACCAGGGCTGCACGGTGGGCCGCCGAGCCATAGCCGCGGTTCGACTCCCAGCCGTAGCCGGGGTGCTGCTGCGCCAGGTCCGCCATCAGGGCATCGCGGCGCACCTTCGCCACCACACTGGCCGACGCGACGGAGAGGGCCTTGACATCAGCCTTCACCAGAGGATGGACGCGCGGGGACGCCCCGCCCGTCAGCCAGTCATGGGAGCCATCGAGGATGACCGCGTCGACGGCGAGCCCCAGCGAGTTCTCCACCTCGTCCAGGCCCGCCAGGCCCGCCTCGCGGAGCGCCGCCGTGATGCCGATCTGGTCGATGCGGGCGGCCTCTCGGTGCTGGACGCTGCACGAGGCTGCCCGTTCGAGCACCACCGGAGCCCATCGCTGCCGAGCTGCGGCGGTCAGCAGCTTCGAGTCTCGCACCCCGTCGAGCCCCTCGACCACGCCCGTCGTGGGACAGTACTCAAGTCCAGGCTCGTAGAGGTCGAAGACCGTCACGCCGACGGTCACGGGCCCGGCCAACGCCCCACGGCCCACCTCGTCCACTCCGGCGACGTAGCGCGCACCGATCGACGAGGCCAGGGCCAGCTCCGGCAGCAGCGTCGCGTTCTCCGGCATCAGGGCGCCTCCGGCACCTCGATGAAGGGGTCGCGGTCCGACCCGCCACCGGCCCACCGGTCCCAGGGCCAGATGATCGCCGTCGAGCGGCCGATGACGTCGTCGAGCGGCACCGCTCCCATGTCACCATCCTGCACATGAGCTCTCGAGTCCGCCGAGGCCGATCGGTGGTCACCGAGCAGCCAGACGTGACCCTCCGGCACCGTCACGGAGAACTCAGTCTGGCTCGGGGCGTCTCCGGGGAACAGGTACGGCTCGTGGATGGGTTCGCCGTTGACGCTGATCCTGCCGGAGTCGTCGCAGCACTCCACCTCGTCGCCGTCCATCCCGATCACCCGCTTGACCACGTAGTGCGCCGAGGTGTCAGGCATGAGGCCCAGGAAGATCAGTGTGTCCTGCAGCGCCGTCGTGTCGGCGGCCTCCGCGGCACCCCACCATCCGCGCGTATCCTCGAAGACCACGACGTCTCCCCGCTCGACGTCCATGACCTCCGGTGCCAGCAGGTTCACCACGATGCGGTCATCGACCTCCAGCGTCGACTCCATCGACTCCGACGGGATGTAGAACGCCCGCATCAGGAAGGTCTTCACCACGAAGGAGATGACCAGCGCGAGCACCACGATGGTCGCGATCTCGACCAGGAAGGCGGCGGCCGGACTGCGATCCCGCAGCCGGCGGCGCTCCTGCGGACCGTCGGCCCCGGGCCGGTCCGGACCTCCCGTCCCCTCACCCGAAGCGGGCTCCTCGGACACGCCGCGCGGCTCGTCCTCACTGCTCATCCGTGCCCTCCTGGCGTTCGTGGTCGTCGGCGGATCCCAGCAGGGGATGCGGGTCCGCTGCGGACGTGCTGTCCTCGGCGAGGTCACGCCGCGCGCTCCAGGGCCAGAAGACATCGGTAGCGCGGCCGATCAGCCGATCCTCGCTGATCATACCGCCGCCCGGAGCCCCGAGCAGGGCTCGCGAGTCCACCGACTCGTCGCGATTGTCGCCCATGACCCACAGGCGTCCCGGGGGCACCTCGACGTCGAAGGACTGTTCGGAGGCCGGCTCCTCGGGGCTGGGACGCCACCCCAGGTAGGGCTCCTCGAGCTGTTCGCCGTCCACCGTCACACGCCCCTGCTCGTCACAACAGGCCACCGTGTCGCCGCCGACGCCGATCACGCGCTTCACATAGGTCTGTGGGGGCGACCCGATGCCGAACCAGTGACCTGCCCTCTCAGCCAGCTCCACGAGCGCACCATGGTCTGCCTGGTACGGAGTGAAGGAACCCGTGCCGTCGAAGACGACGACGTCCCCACGGTCCGCACCCGAACTTCCCGGATAAGAGCGGTCCACCAGGATCCGTTCGCCGTCGTCCAGGGTGGGCTGCATCGAGTTCTGGTCGACCGTGTAGACGTCGACCACCCAGGTGCGCACCGCCGTGGTGGCCAGCACGGCCGCCAGCACGGTCAGCAGCATCAGATGCCAGAGCCTCACGCGTCGCTGAGCAGACGACGAACCCCGAGCCTCATCGGCAGTGCCGGGAGACTCGGGGTTCGGAGATGACGACATGGGCGCAGCCCGATCGGCTCGTCGGACATCGGACCGGGGCCGACAGACCGGAGCCGGTCAGACCTGGTCCAGACCGATCAGGCCTCGGTCGCCTCGACGTCCTCGCCCTGCTGCCGGGCGATGGCCGACTCGCGCTTCTCGCGGATGCGAGCGGCCTTGCCGTGGCGGTCACGCATGTAGTAGAGCTTGGCGCGACGGACGTCACCGCGGGCGACGACCTCGACCTTCTCGATCACCGGGGAGTGCACCGGGAAGGTGCGCTCCACGCCGACGCCGAAGGAGACCTTGCGGACGGTGAAGGTCTCGCCGACGCCGCGACCCTGGCGGCCGAGCACGTAACCCTTGAAGACCTGGACACGAGTGGTCTTGCCTTCGACGATGTTGACGTGCACGTTCACGGTGTCGCCGGGGGCGAACTCGGGGATGTCATCACGCAGGCTTGCTGCGTCGACGAAGTCGAGAGTGTGCATGGTGTTTCTCCTCGGACGACTGCCACAGGTCACTCGTCCTGATCGACAGACCTCTCACCCGGAGGCGGGCGTATGCCCTCGGGGCGCAGGTCATCAGGTGTGATCTCCGGCGCCGACAGGATCAGCGGCACCGGCGGCCTCACTGTTGACGGTCATCCCCCATGGCAGATGAACCCGTCCAGCAGGCACGGAGGACCATTATGCCAGATCGTCGACGCCTGGGCGACCGGACCGGGACGAGTCCCTCAGCCCTGGGCCTCGTCGGCGCGCCGCGCCGCCTCCTCCTGGGCGACGATGTGCTTCGCGTAGAGATCGGGGCGGATGCGCCGGGTCCGCAGCAGCTGCTCCTGGCGCCGGTGCTCGTCGATCTTCGCGTGGTTGCCCGAGAGCAGGATCTCCGGCACCTCATGCCCGCGCCAGACGGCCGGCTTCGTGTAGACGGGATACTCGAGGAGGCCGTCGGCGTGGGACTCCTCGTCGAGGGACTCCGGATTCCCCAGCACTCCGGGCAGCAGACGGGTGATCGCCTCCACCATCACGATGATGGCCGCCTCTCCCCCGTTGAGCACGTAGTCGCCGATGCTCAGAGGCAGGACGTCGAAGTGCTCCTGGGCCCAGTCCGTGACGCGCTGGTCGATGCCCTCGTAGCGACCAGCGGCGAACACGAGATGCTCCCGTGCGGCCAGCTCCTCAGCGGTGCGCTGGGTGAAGACGTCACCGGCGGGCGTGGGGATGATCAGCACGGGGCGCTCAGCGGGGCTCGGTGCCGCGAGCACGTTCTCCAAGGCCAAGGCCCACGGCTCCGGCTTCATGACCATGCCCGCGCCGCCGCCGGTCGGTGTGTCGTCGACCGTGCGATGCCGGTCGGTGGTGAAGTCGCGCAGCTGGTGGCGGCGCAGCTCCAGAAGTCCGTCACGCTGGGCCTTGCCGATGAGCGAGAGGTCCAGCACGTCGAAGAACTCGGGGAAGATCGAGACGGCGTCGATGCGCATCAGAACGGATGCCTTCCTGGTCATCGGTCACGGAGAGCCGGCTGAGAGGCCTGACGGCTCGGGACGTGGGGTCAGAAGAGACCGGCGGGAGGGTTGAGGCGGATGAGCTGGGCCTCGAGGTCGATCTCCGGAACGAGCTCGACGACGAAGGGAACCAACACCTCCTCGCCCGAAGGCGTCCCCACGGACAGCAGGTCCTGCGCGGCGCCGGTGATGAGCTCCCGCGCGGTGCCGAGCTCCTCACCGTCCGGGCCCACGCAGCGCAGACCGGCGATCTGATGGCTGTACCAGCCGTCGTCGTCCTCCGGCTCCGCCGGGACGTCGATATGCAGGAACGAGCCGCGCAGCGCCTCTGCGGCATCGCGGTCGTCGACCTCGGCGAACCGCAGCAGGCAGATGCTCTTGTTCCACCGCTGACCGGTCACAGTCAACGACGTGGTGCTCCGGTCGAGGGTGTCCCGCCCCGGCGTGCGGATGAGCTCGGCTCCGGGGGCGAGCCGCTCGGAGGGCTCATCGGTGAACAGCTGCACCGTGACCTCGCCACGGACGCCGTGCGGCTTGCCCACGCGAGCGACCCGCAGGCGCTCCGCCGTCTCCGGCGGTGCCTGCGGGTCGCTCGTCTCTGGGCGCTTCCCGTTCTGGGCAGTGCTCATAGTGGTCGCAGCCTGGGACGTCGCTCAGCGACGCCGGTCGGTGTCGACCACGTCGACGCGGACGTGCTCGCCGTCTGGGAGCGCGGCGATCACGGTGCGCAGTGCCTTGGCAGTGCGCCCCGCTCGACCGATGACCCGGCCGAGGTCGTCCGGGTGGACCCGGACCTGGAGCACATCGTGACGGCGCCCGCTGCGACGACGGACGTCGACGTCATCAGGTGAGTCGACGATGCCGCGCACCAGGTGTTCGAGAGCATCGGTCAGCACTGCATCAGCCACGCGGAATCACTCAGCCTTGTCCTCGGTGGTCTCCTCGGCGGAAGCCTCCGCGGACTCCTCGGCCTGGGGCTTCTCGGGAGCCTTCTCGGAGGTTCCGACGATGACCGAGCCCTTCTGCGGGACCTGGTACTCCTCCTTGGGAGCCTTGGTCTTCAGAGTGCCCTCGGCGCCGTCGAGGCCCTTGAACTTCTGCCAGTCACCGGTGATCTTCAGCAGTGCCATGACCTGCTCGGTCGGCTGAGCGCCGACGGAGAGCCAGTACTGGGCACGCTCAGAGTCGATCTCGATGAACGAGGGCTCCTCGGTGGGGTGGTACTTGCCGATCTGCTCGATGGCCGCTCCGTCACGCTTGGTGCGGGAGTCGGCGACGACGACACGGTAGTACGGTGCGCGGATCTTACCCATCCGCTTCAGACGAATCTTGACTGCCACTTGAGTGGTCCACTCCTGTTTCTTGTTTTCAGGGGCGCGGCCGAGCATCGTGCTGCGTGGGGATTGCTGCTCAGTCGATGCGACCGCTCAAGGAACAGTGATCTGCCGCAGGGTCAGAGGGTCGCCACGGCCGATCACAGTACCTGCCCATTGTGCCAGACAAACCCTCAGGGCGCGATTCGACGCGCCCCGGACGCACGGCGCCTCACTTGAGGTACTTCTCGAAGCCCTTCGGCAGGTTCAGCTGGGCCGGGTCGAAGGCGTCGTCACCGGCCGCTCCGAAGCTCGAACCGTCCATGCGCTTCTTGGCCGCCTCGGCCTTCCGGCGCTCCGCCTCCTGGGCCTCCTGCGCGGCGCGGGCCGGGTTGCCGGACTTCGCCTTCTTCTTCCCCTTGCCCTTGGCGGGCTTCTTCCGCCCCTTGCCGGCACCCATACCGGGCATGCCGGGCATCCCGCCGCCGGGCGCCCCTCCGCCGCCGGGCATCTGCGGCATCCCGCCCCCGCCGGCCATCTTCTTCATCATCTTCTGCGCCTGGGTGAACCGCTCGAGGAGCTGGTTCACCTCGGAGACATGGACGCCCGAACCCCGGGCGATGCGGGCCCGACGCGAGCCATTGATGATCTTCGGAGCGACCCGCTCATGCGGGGTCATCGAGTAGATGATCGCCTCCACGCGGCCGATCGAGGACTCGTCGAACTGGTCAAGCTGCTCCCGCATGCCCTGGGCGCCGGGCATCATGCCCAGCAGCTTCTTCATGGAGCCCATCTTCTTGAGCTGCTGCATCTGGGCGAGGAAATCCTCGAGGGTGAAGTCCTCCCGGCCGGCGAACTTCTGGGCCATCTTGGCGGCCTCGGCCTTGTCCCAGCTGGCCTCGGCCTGCTCGATGAGCGAGAGCACGTCACCCATGTCCAGGATGCGCCGGGCCATCCTGTCGGGGTGGAAGACCTCGAAGTCCTTCAGCCCCTCACCGGTGGAGGCGTACATGACGGGCTTCCCCGTCACCGAGGCCACGGAGAGCGCGGCTCCGCCTCGGGCGTCGCCGTCGAGCTTGGAGAGCACCACGCCGGTGAAGTCCACGCCTTCGTTGAAGGCCTGCGCCGTGGTGACCGCGTCCTGACCGATCATCGCGTCGATGACGAACAGCACCTCGTGGGCACCGACGGCGGCCTTGATGTCGGCAGCCTGCTGCATCAGTTCGGAGTCGACGCCCAGACGGCCGGCGGTGTCGATGATGACGACGTCGTGGAGCTTCTCACCTGCCTCTGCCACACCGTCGCGGGCCACGCCCACCGGGTCCCCGGTGGGCGTCTCCTCCTCGGAGGACACCCCGGGATGCGGCGCATACACCGGCACGCCGGCCCGCCGCCCGCCGACCTGCAGCTGGTTCACCGCGTTGGGGCGCTGGAGGTCGCACGCGACCAGCAGGGGGGTATGGCCCTGGTTCTTCAGTCGGTACGCGAGCTTCCCGGCCAGGGTCGTCTTTCCCGCGCCCTGGAGACCGGCGAGCATGATGATGGTGGGAGGCTGCTTGGCGAACTGCAGCTCGCGCGTCTGACCTCCGAGGATGCCCACGAGCTCCTCGTTGACGATCTTCACGACCTGCTGGCCTGGGTTGAGTGCCTCGGCAACCTCGGAGCCCAGCGCACGGGCCTTCACGCGGGCGATGAACTCACGCACCACCGGAACGGCGACGTCGGCGTCCAGCAGGGCCCGACGGATCTCACGGGCTGTGCCGTCGATGTCCGCCTCGGTCAGGCGCCCCTTGCCGCGGAGGTTCTTGAATGTCGCTGTGAGGCGATCGGAGAGGGAGTTGAACACTGGGTGCAGATCCTTAGATCGACAGAGCTGGGGCAGGCAGGGCAGAGCCGCTCCGGCCCGCGTGGCCGACCGGGCGTGTCATCTGCCGAACCTCTAGAGTAGCAATGTGCGTTGGACAGAGACTCCCCCGGCGGGGCCGCAGGAGCCGACAGGCTCCCTGACCGGCTCCCCCGCTGCCCCCTCCCCCCGACCCGGCCGACTCCGCGAGACGGATGTGCTCGGCGCCGCTCTGCGCACCCATCGCGCGGCGCTGCGGACCGTGGAGGACGCCCATCGGCGGGCGGCCGGGAGCTGGTGCACCGACGACGCGGCGGGAGACGACGGCGACGTCCGCAAGCCCGGTGCCGAACCTCGACCCAGGACCGCCGCAGAGGCCGACGCGGGGGCGCATCCGACGGATCGGCTGCGCCGGGACCACGCTCGGGACCACCTGCGCCGCGCTGAGGAGCACCGCCAGCGGCACGAGTTCCTCGCCCAGATCGCGACCATCTCCCCGGGGGCGGTCTCCTCACTCACCGCGGACGACCTGCAGGCGCTCACCGTTGCGGACACCATCGGGCCTCAGGCCCTGCACACGCCTGCGCATCGCCTCCAGGAGGCCCTCGAGGCCGCCCAGGGCCTCCCCGAAGGCGAGATGGGCATCTCTCGTCCTCGCCTGCCGGTGCGACTGGGGATCATCGGGGCTCCCCGGGTCCAGGCCCGCTTCAGCGGACTCGCCGACGTCGTGGCACTGACCGGCTCCACGTGGCGGGAGCACCTTGAGGACCTCGACCTGCTGCTGGTGGCCACCGACACGGGGCCTCTCCCGCTGCTCTGGGAGGACGGCTTCGAGGATGCCGCGGCCTCCCCCGCTGCTCGCGACGCGCTCGACGGCGCGGAGGCCGCCGAGGCTGCTGACGCGCGGGCCGAGCTGGAGCACGCGCTGACGATGCGCCATCTCGCGGAGACCGTCATCCCCGCGTTCCGGGGCAGAGGGGTCCCCACCGTGCTGGTGTCCACCGCAGGGACCGCCGTCGAGGAGACCGCGGAGCTGGCGCGCGCATGCTCGCGGATCGTCACCACCGACGCCGAAGCCGCGGCCCTGTACCGCGCTCAGGAGACCGAGTCGACCGGCGTGGACGTGATCCCGGCGGGCGTCAATCCGCTGATCCACAGTCCGATCGGCACGCGCCCGGCGCGCACCGACCTGGTGGCGCTGCTGGGCTGCGAGCAGACGCACCCGGCGGGCCACCTCTCTGACCCGCCCTACGCCCCGGCGCTGCTCGACGGTGCCCTGATCTCCGGTCGTCCCGTCGTCCTCCTGCAGCCCGACCCCGCGCAGGCGCCGGACTCGGAGCACTGGGTGATCCCCACCCGCTACGGGCCTTGGACGGTCTCGGCGGACGAGGCCGCCGACATCGACCTCACCTACGGCACCGACACGCTGCAGCGAGCCATGGATGTGGCGCTGACCATCAACGCCGTCGTCGACTCGCAGGCGGTGTTCGACCCGCAGATCCTGGAGCTGCAGGCCAGCGGCACGATGGTGCTCTCCACCTACAACCAGGGCCTGAACTCCTACCACCCGCACACCTACATCGCGAACTCCGCGGAGGACGTCGCCAAGACCCTGCAGCTGATGTCGCAGGAGGAGCTGCGCCGCGTCCAGGGCGACGGCATCCGCAAGGTCTTCACCGACCACCACGCCTCCGACGTGCTGCGGCGCATCTGCGAGCGTGCGGGGCTGAACGTGACGCCCGTGCGGGAGAGGGTCCTGGCGGTCACCGAGCAGCGCACGGACGACCTCGCCCGCGAGATGGCCGAGCAGACTCATGCCGACGTCGAGCTGATCACGTGGGAGGAGCTGGCCGGACGGGTGGAGGAGTCCGGGGCGGAGGCCGCGGCCGGGAGCTTCGACGTGCTGCTGCCGGTCTCCCCCACCAGGCACCATGCCCCCACCTACGTGGCCGACCATGTGGCGGCGTTCCGCTATCAGTCGGCACCGGTGACCCAGAAGCTCTCCGGCGACGCCGCGGACAGCGACTCCCAGGCCCACCGCCATCGCCGCGGAGTCCTCGCGCTCGAGCTCACGGCCTGGTGGCGCCCGGCCCCTGACCTCCTCGGGACACGTGAGGAGCTGCTCCGGGCGGCCGAACGGAGCCGGGTCTACTGCGTGGACCACCTGGGCCATCGCCCGGCTGGTCCGCTCACCACCGGCGCTTCGCGTCGGGACGCCCGAGAGGCGTCGGGCACCGCATCGGCGGGGCCGACGACCCCGCATGCGGCCCCTGCCGAGCACCCGGAGACGCCGGCCTCCGCACGTCCGTCCTTCTGGGACGTCGTCCGCGGCGTCGCTGCCGCCTCGGAGGTGAGCACCCCGATGACCCCGAACCTGGAGCGGGAGTCCGCAGCGTCCGGCAGCGCCGGCACGCCCGCGCCGCCGGACGGCTCGTCGTCCGAGGCGGCGCGGCCATCCCCGGAGTCCGCGGCTCCGAGCACACGGCACGCCCCACCGCGACGTCGACCGGCGCCGTCGCCGCTGACCGCAGACGATCTCGAGGCGGTCCAGCAGGAGGCTCGCCGCACGGCCCACGAGCTCGGCCTTCAGCTGGCGGTGATCGTGCCCATCTACAACAACGGCGACCACCTGCGCCACAAGGCCTTCGCCTCGCTGCGACGCTCCTCGATCTTCGAGAGGATGCACGTCCTGCTGGTCAACGACGGGTCCACCGACCCGGTGACGGTGGACACGGTGGAGGAGCTCGCTCACCGGTGGCCGAACGTGACCGCCTACCACCATGCCCGCGGGGGCTCGGGCTCCGCCTCCCGTCCGCGCAACACGGGGCTGGCACTGAGCTTCACCCCGTACGTGACCTACCTGGATCCGGATGACGAGGAGCTCGACGACGGCTACTGGGAGCTGATGGACACGCTCGAACAGGCCCCAGAGGCGAACTTCGCCCTGGGCACCATGGCGGTGTGGACCAGGAAGCATTCGGTGCACGACTACCACGCGTGGTTCGCCGGAGCGATACCACACCGCGACGGACTGTTCCGCGTGGACCGGGAGTCGCTGCCGGCTGTCGGCTTCAGGCCGGCCAGCATCGAGGCCCTGGTCGCCCGGACCGACTGGCTCAAGGGGCTGGGACTCGTCCAGCCGGAAGGGGCCGTCGGTCAGGACACCTACTTCTTCCAGCAGATGCTCTTCCACACCGAGGCCTACGCTCCGGTGTACCGCCCCGTGTACACCTACTACGGCGCGGTGGACACCTCGATCGTCAATGTCGTCTCCCCGGGCTACTTCCGCAAGTACCTCATCCTGGAGCAGGCCCGGGCGGCCTGGCTGCGCGAGACCGGGCTGCTGGAGGCCTACATGGAGCAGCGGTTCGAGAAGTTCTTCGTCACCTGGTACCTGGACAAGTACAAGCGAGTCCTCCCCCACCAGCGGGCGGAGGCCGCGGCCGTGTTGCGTGAGATCGCCGCAGCCTACGGCGAGTACAGTTGGACGTCACCGAAGGCCAGGAGGTTCTTCGAGAGCGGGTCCGGCTGACCTGCGGCCCGCCTGCGTCAGCCGACCTGTCTGTTCCGCCCGCCCGTCCTGCTGTGGCCCTTCCCCGCAAGGCCCGCTACCGTGAAGCACAGCCCGCCCTGTGCGGTCCGCCGCCTCTGGTGGCGCTGCGGCCCGCCCCCATGACAAGGAGTACCGAGGACACGCATGAGTGCAGAAGCCGCGACCGAGCAGCCCCTGTCGGAGGACGCGCGTAACGTCATCGTCGCACTGCTTGGGCAGCAGGAGGCCCTCCTGGCCGAACTCCGCTGGGCCTACGACCAGCTGGAACGCACCCAGGAGGCCGACATCGCCGAGCTGCGCTCCCGGGTGGCCAAGCTGGAGCACCGCGTGGCGGCCCGCCGACAGGCTCCGACTCCCCCGGTGACGGGCAGCTCCCCTGACGAATCTCCGGCCAGCAGGATGCGGCGACGGCTGGAGTCCGCCGTCCAGGATCCGGAGCGGACCGTCCGGGCGGCTTCCCGTCGTGTGCGCCGCCAGGTGGGGAAGGTCGCCCGGCGCGCGGGGATCTCCCGGTGAGCCGGGCTCGACTCCTGGGGCCCTCAGCCCGCCAGTCGGAGCTGGATGAGGCTCGAGAGCGGATCGTCGGCCTCGTGGCGTCCCGCGATCCGTTGCGCCAGCTGCTGGAGCCCGGGGCCCTGCAGTCGCTCGGCGTCCGTGACTCCTCTCCCTTCTGGGGCGGGCGGGCCGGGGCCGAGGCGTTCCTGGACCAGCTGATGCCCGCCCTGGAGGCGCTGCCGCCGCTCGAGGCGGGAGTCTCGCGTCCGGCGCTTCCGAAGACCGTGGCGGTGCTGGGCGATCCTGACCTGATGGAGGTCCTGGCCGGTGCCGCCGATCTCCGGCTGATCGACCCGGACGACTGGGAGTCGACGCTGTCCGCCGCCGACGCGGTGCTGCTCTCCCCCCGCACCGTGAAGGCCCCCCGGGCACGCGGCCGGGTGATCACTGCCGCCCGGGAGGCGGCCATCCCGCTGATCTACTGCGACGCGACGCTGCCGGAGCCTGGGCGCCCCGAGGTGAAGCTCGCGGCACGCTGCGACGTCGTGCTCACGACCTCCGAGGAGGGCGCCGAGGAGTACCGCCGTGGCGTACCGAGCTCAGTGCCGGTGGCCACGGTGGTCCAGCCGGTGAGTCCGCTGCGCCGGTCGCCGCTGGGGTCCCGGACGCACACGCACCGGCTGGTGACGCATCTGGAGCGCCGCCGCGCCGGAGCGCTGGATGCGGATGCCCGCCGCGGTCTGCAGTGGATCCACGACGGCATCGTCTCCTCCGGTTCGCCGCTGCTCCTGGGCCTGGAGGTCCGCGGGCCGGGCGCACGGCGGGAGACTCTCCCCGTCCGGCACCGCCCCTACTGCGCACCGGCGGCGATCTCCCACGCGCCCGGTCTCGACCGGCTCTCCCCGGTCGGCGTCGTCACTCAGGCCGTGGCCGGCTCTCAGACCTTCTTCTCCCCCCGGACCCTGGATCTGCTGGCCTCCGGCTCCCTGGTGCTCTCCACCTACAACCAGGGGCTGAACTCGCACTATCCGGAAGTGCGCATCGCGAACTCGGCCGAGGATGTGGCGGTGGGGCTGGAGTCCCTTGAGCTCGAGGAGCTCCGGCGGGCCCAGGGCGACGGCGTCCGCCACGCGTTCCGTCGGCATCATGCCGTGGATGTGCTGCGCACCGCGCTGGGCATGGCGGGCATCTCTGTGCCGGAAGCCCCGGACCGCGTGCTGGCGGTCGCCTCGGGGGACGACGCCGCCGACCCTGTGCTGGCCGAGCAGCTGCGCCTGCAGACGGCTGGGGCCGTCGAGACCGTGACGTGGGACGAGCTGACGGGCCGCCACGGCGACTACGACGTGCTGGTGCCGGTCTCCTCTGCTCACAGCTACGCTCCCACCTATGTGGAGGACCACCTGGCCGCGCTGGCGCACCAGTCCTGCCCGGTGACCGCCAAGGTGGACGTCCGGCGCGCCGACGCCGGTGATCCGCACGCCCAGCGGCATCATGGGGCGGGCGCCCTCGCGGCCGAGGAGGTCCCGCCGTCGGGCCGGCCGCTGACCGAGCTGGCGCTCTCGGCCTGGTTCCAGCCCCCGGCTGACGCGTCTCTCTCGCCGGAGACGCTGATCGCGTCGCTCCAGCGCGTGCATCTGTCCGATCATCTGGGACACCGGCCTCGCCGGGGGCACACCGTGGTGACGTCCGACGGCGGAGCCGTGCCGGGCCCCCGGACCCCTTCCGGGCTCGCCGACGGAGACGACCTGGAGACCGTGCGGCGCGAGGTCGCCGCCACCGCCGAGAGGGAGGGGCTGCAGCTCTCCGTCATCGTGCCCGTCTACGACAACGGCGACCATCTGCGGCACAAGGCCTTCGCCTCGCTGCGGCGCTCGTCGATCTTCGAGACGATGCACGTCCTGCTCATCAGCGACGGTTCCACCGACCCCTCGACGGTGGACACGGTCGAGGAGCTGGCCGCGGAGCACCCCAATGTGACGTCCTTCCACCACGGCGGGGGAGGCTCCGGCTCGGCCTCCCGGCCGCGCAACACCGGACTGGACCTGGCCCAGACCCCGTTCGTGACCTACCTGGACCCGGACAACGAGGCGATCGAGGACGGCTACGCGCAGCTGTTGGAGGATCTCCGCGCCCACGAGGACGTCGACTTCGTGCTGGGCAACATGTCGCAGTGGGCCCGGCACCACACCCGTCTGCCCTACGCCGGCATCCTTGAGGAGACTTTCGCCGACCATGCTGAGCCGGACGGCACCCTCGTGGTCCCGGACCGTGCCCTGGAGGCGCTGCGGTTCCGGCCGTTGGGCATCCAGACGGTCGTGGCCCGCACGGGGTGGCTGAAGTCGCTGGGCATCAGCCAGCCGTTGGGCGCGGTGGGACAGGACTCCTACTTCTTCCAGCAGATGCTCCACTATGCCCGACGGATCCGGACCCTCGACGTCGGAGTGCACACGTACTACATGGCAGTGAGCAGCTCCACGATCAACACGCTCAATCCGGGGTACTTCAAGAAGTACCTCCCGTTGGACTCCTCCCGCGCCCGATGGCTTCAGGAGGTGGGGCTCCTGGAGGCCTACCGGCGCGACCGGCTCGAGAGGTTCCTCGTCTCCTGGCACCTGCCCAAGCTGAAGAGGGTCCGGCCCGAGGAGTGGTTCGACGCCGCTGAGAACCTCGCGGAGCTGCTGGCCTGCTACGGGGATCATGAGTGGACGGACCCGGCGGCGCTGGAGTTCTGGGACGACCTGGACCTGGCTCGACGGCGCGAATCGTCGCGCCGTCGTCGTGCCGGCGAGAGGACCGGGGCAGGCTGAGCACGCCACCTGCGCCCGGCCGGGGCCTTCCCCGATCAGGCTCTGAGCAGTAGGTTGGAGGCGATGAGCCAGACCCTGGGACACGCTCGTCGCCCCTGATCAGCCGCAGAAGGGAGCCGCATGGTCCGCATCCCGGCCGCAGTGCGTCGCCGCCTGCCGGGCATCGCCTGGCGTGACAGGAAGATTCTCCATCTGGAGGCCAGGGTGGCTCACCTCGAGGCCTCCCGCGAGAGGGTGCGGCGTCTGCTGCGGGAGGCGCGCAGCTCCGGCCGCGATGAGCTCCGTCGTCGCGAGGAGGAGATCACGAGGCTCTCCGATGATCTTCAGGAGGCCATCCTCCGCGCGGAGGCCGCTGAGGCGGAGCATGCCCGATTCCGCCGCTCCTCCTTCAAGGGGAAGCTGTCCTCCCACATGGCGGCGGTCAACGCGGCGAAGCTCAGCGGCTGGCAGGCGACCACTCCGGCGCTGCAGCTGCCCTACAAGCTCCGCAGCTACGCTCTGGCACAGAGCCACGGAATCGCCGTGCCGAGGATCCACCAGGTGTGGTCACGCACCGAGGACATCCGGATCCCCGACGACCTGCCCGCAGACCGGGTGGTGCTCAAGGCCGACGGCGGCCACAGCGGTCTCGGAGTCGTGCCGCTGCGTCGCACCGCCGAAGGCTGGCAGACGCTCACCGGACGCGACACGCTCGTCGACGGGCGGCCCGGCGATCGACTGTTGAGCCGGCTCGAGCGAGCTCGAGGGCCGTTCTTCCTGGAGTCCTTCCTGGAGCCCTTCGCGGAGCCCTTCGCGACGACGGACTCCCGGGCGGGCGCGGATCACGGGGCCGCCGGTCAGGGATCCGCCGATCTGGCGCTGGTCGGCCCGCCCCAGGGAGCCGAGGTCCGCCTCCCGGAGGACATCAAGGTCTACACCGCCTATGGCGAGATCATGCAGGTGCTGGTCATGCGCACCCACGGGGTGAAGGTCATGAACCGGAGCCGCTTCACCCGGCGCTACTTCGACGCCGAGGCGCGCCCGCTGGGCGAGGTGCTGCCCGGCAGGCCGGAGGACCCGGAGATCACCGCGCCGGAGGGGTGGGAGGATCTCATGGAGGCCGCTCGCCGCCTCTCCATCGCCGTGGGGCTCCCTTTCGTCCGTGTCGACCTCTACGCGACCCCTGACGGCCCGGTGCTCGGGGAGCTCACGCCGATGCCCGGAGGCGTCCAGGAGTACCGGCTGAACCACGACCTGCGGTTGGGCGCCGCATGGATGCGCGCCGACCTGAGGCTGGCCCGAGACCTGGCGCGGGGGCGGCCCAGCGGGACGCTGTTCGGCTCTGAGCCCTACCGGTGGTGGTATCCGGAGCCGAGGGGCGGAGAGCCGGCAGGCACGGAGGAAGGTCCTTCCCGGTGGCCGCGGCTCCAGGCGGACCCGTTGCAGTGGTACACCCCGCCGGAGGACGTGGTCCGACTGGGGACGGACGGGAATGGCGCCGACCAGACAGGCGCCGAGGGTGCAACTGCCGAGGTGTCGATCCCTGAAGAGTCCCGTCCGGACGACCGCGGCCCGGATGAGGATCAGGTGGAGCTGAGGATCGCCGACTCGAGCCGCTGACCGATCTCGCCAGTCGCTGACCGCACGAAGTTCTCGGAGACATGGCTGTTGTCGCGGAAGGTGATGGCGCCGCCCAGCACCGCGTAGCAGAACTCGTCGTCGCAGAGCATGTCCTCGGTGGGGATGAAGTGGAAGTTGTCCTCGTCGCCGAACACCTCGACCGACCGGGTCAGCCAGCGGTCGCCCACGTGTGTGTCGTCGACCTCGTCCCGGCACGCCGCCGGATCCTCCTCGTGGAGCGCGACGCATTCGGGCAGCGTCTGCTCGTCCTCGGTCTCCTTGTTCATCCGCGGCACCTCGCCGAAGACGGCCACCTCCTTGCCGGCCTCGAGCCAGGCGTCGATCGGCGCGTACATGGCTCGCGCCGTGTCGGTGAGCTCCAGATCCGTCTCGGGCAGCTCGAGGTCGTCATCGGGCCCGGAGAAGCTGCTGTGGATCTGGCTGCCGGCGACGACCACCGTCTCGACGTCGTCATCTTCGGCCAGCCGGTCCATGACCTCGGCGTTGGCCCTCACGCAGGCGTTGGAGTCGTCGTCAAGCGCACTGACCCGCGGCGAGCAGGCGGAGCGGGTGAGCACCAGCAGACGTTTGTCATGCTCCTGGGCGATCTCGTCGAGCGCCGGCAGCCACATGGTGGCATGCGAGTCACCGAACACGGCGACGGTCCCGTCGGCATCGGTCTCCTCCGCGCCCAGCCAGCACTCCTTGACGCCCTCCTCCTCGGTGTCAGCCTGACAGTCCGCGTAGATCGGTTCGTTGTTCTGCGCCGTGACCTCTGCCGGATGGGGAGCAAGGCCCAGGTCACCTTCCAGCGGGTCACCGCACTGGTCGGGGTTGGCCAGCGCCCGATACCCGTAACAGGGGTGGTCCTCCGAGAGCTCTGTGTCGGCGAAGCCCCGCTCGACGGCGGCCACGGCCGCATGGGCGGTGGAGATCACCAGGACCATCCCGGCCGCCGCCGCCACCACGGCGCGCCAGGTCGGCAGCAGGAACCGCGCACGGCGCAGCGGCGCCTCCACGTACCGCGTGGTCACCGCGGAGAGGCCGACGACGCCGAGGATCAGCATCACCTTGATGTACCAGTGCTTCGCCTCCTCGCTCAGATACGGTGAGAAGACCACGATCGGCCAGTGCCACAGGTAGATCGCGTAGGACCAGTCGCCGATCGCCGTAGCGGGGCGCAGGGAGAACCACCAATGCACGCCCGTGCCGGCTTCGCGCCCGCCGCACATCATCAGCAGCACGGCCCCCAGAGTGGGCATCAGCGCCGCCCCACCGGGGAAGGCGGTGGCGTCGGAGTAGAGCCATGCCGACGCCAGGATCATCCCCAGGCCGGCCCATCCGACCAGATTGGCCACTCGTCCGGTGAATTGGCTGGAGCCCATCCACAGCGCCAGCAGCGCACCGAGGGTGAACTCCCAGATGCGGGTGGGGGTCACGAAGTATGCCTGGGCCGGCTCATGGGCGGTGTACCAGACCGAGAACCCGAAGGACGCGGCCCCGAGTGCCACGAGCACCACGATGAACGTGGTGCGCACCGCCTGCGCCGTCCGGGCCGCCCGGGCGCCGGTGACCAGCAGTGCCAGCACCAGCAGCAGCGGCCACAGGATGTAGAACTGCTCCTCCACCGACAGGGACCAGAAATGCTGCACAGCGGTGGCCTGCTCGTCGAGCTTGGAATAGTCCACCGAATCGGCGGCGAGGATCCAGTTCTGCACATAGAGGGTCGAGGCGACGATCTGCCGCAGCGTGGACTGCCAGGCCGTCGACGGCAGCACCAGCACCGCCGAGACCGCGGTGACGAGCAGGACCAGCAGGCTCAGGGGCAGCAGACGACGGATCCGGCGAGCCCAGAACCTCCCCAGCCGCACCGTGCCGGTCTGGGCCGCCTCCTTAAAGAGGTGTGCCGTGATCAGATAGCCCGAGATCACGAAGAACACGTCCACGCCCACGTAGCCGCCCGGCAGATGCTCGGGCCAGAAGTGGTAGAGCACGACAAGCAGCACGGCGAGGGCCCGGAGCCCCTGGATCTCCGGCTGGAAGCGGCTCCCCCTGCGCCGACGCTGGGCCTCGGCGTGCTCCGGCGCCGAGCCTGCGGCGTCGGCCGATGAACGGCGCGTCGTGGAGGGTACGGTCATCTGCTCTACAGTCCTGTCTCGGGGTCGGATCGGCGCGGAAGCGACGGCGGCGACGGGCCCACCGGCGCTGCGTCCTGGTGAACAGTAACCGATGAGCCGCCCCGCGGACCCGCTGGCAGGCCACACTCCCAGCAAGTTCCCGGCCACCTCCCAGGGTGCTCGTCGAACCTCTATGCCAGCCCTGCATCCGCGCCGTGATCCACGTCTCGCCGCGGGCTGGGCGCCGTGTCCGGGCCGGGGCACTAGAGTGGTGCGTCGCCGACCCTTCCAGGAGCGCCCCTGTGTCTGCCCCGCAGTCCTCAGCCCGTCCGACCGACCCGCCGTCGTCGTCGTCAGCGTCGCAGGAGCGGCTGTCGCGCGGCGTCCCGGCCAGCCGGTTCCGCCCGGAGCTGCACGGCGTGCGGGGCCTGGCGATCCTCGGCGTGGTGCTCTTCCATCTCTTCGGAGCAGGGCGGGTCTCCGGAGGCATCGACATCTTCCTGGCCGTCTCCGGGTTCCTCTTCACGGCGATGCTGCTCCGCGAGGCCGCATCCCGCGGCGGGGTGCACGATGTGGGCCGCTATCTGGCGCGTCTGGCCCGCCGCATCCTGCCCCCGGCCGTCGTCGCGATCGCGGTCACCACGATGGCCGGCCTGCTGATCCTGCCCTCCACCCGCCACCACCAGCTGCTCACGGAGGCCCGGGCCTCACTGCTGTACTGGGAGAACATCGAGCTGGTGTCCTCTCAGCTGGCCTATGAGGCGGCCGGGCCCGCCAGCAGTCCGTTCCAGCATTTCTGGTCGTTGTCGGTCCAGGGGCAGTTCTACCTCCTCTGGCCGGTGCTCGCGGTGCTGGCCGTGCTGCTGGCGCGGGCGCTGCGCCGACCTGCGGTGCACGTGATGGCGGTGCTCGTGGTGCTGGTGCTGGGTGCGTCCTTCGCCTGGGCGCTGTGGATGCGCCAGCAGGCCCCTGAGGCGGCGTACCTGATGACCAGCACACGACTCTGGGAGCTGGCCTTCGGGGGTGTCCTCGCGCTGCTCGGCGCCCGTCTGACCCTCCCCCGTCCGGTGCGCGGGGTCGCGGGATGGCTCGGGCTGGCTCTCATCATCTCCTGCGGCTTCGTCCTGGACGGCGCTTCCCTGTTCCCGGGAGCATGGGCGCTGTGGCCCCTGCTGGGACTGGCCCTGGTGCTGGCCTCCGCCGGCCCGCAGGGAGGGCTTCAGGATCCTCCCGGAACAGCGGCCCGTCTCCTCTCCACGCGACCCCTGGCCTGGGTGGGCAGCATCGCCTACGGCCTCTACCTGTGGCACTGGCCGCTGCTGATCTTCCATCTGGAGCTCACCGACCAGGACGGACTGGGCGTCCTCGACGGGGCCGGCCTCCTGGTGGTCTCCATCCTGGCCGGATGGGCCACCCACCGGTGGATCGAACGCCCGACGGCCGCCCGCGCATCCCTGGCGCCCCGCGTGCCGCTGACGGCGGCCGCAGGCACGCTGGCCATCGGTGCGGTGGCGACCACCATCGGAGTGATCGGCACCACGGTGACCCTGCCGGAGGGGTACTCGATGGCCGGGGTGGACCGTGCGCTGCATCCCGGAGCGGCGGCGACGGCGCCGGGTGCGGACCCCGCCCCTCCCGACGTCGCCCCGGTGCCCGCCGCCGAGGTGCTCGCCGCGGACCGCCCGCAGTACTACGACTGGGACTGCCGCCAGTCGCAGGGCGGGGGGCTGGAAGCCTCCGAGGTGCTCATCTGTGAGGACCCCGACCCGCCGGCGTCGCCGACTGCGACCGTCATGCTCACCGGGGGCTCCCACGCCGGCCAGTGGCAGCACGCCTGGATGATGCTGGCGGACACCTACGACTGGGAGCTGATCATCGCCGACAAGTCCGGGTGCCGCCTGCAGTCCACGGAGAACGCCCGCTCCTCCTCCTGCGCCGCGTGGAACGCGAACCTGATCGACGCGGTCGCCGAGCGGGCCCCGGACCTGGTGGTCACCCCGGGCACCGTGATGAACCGGAGCACGGAGTCGATCGAGGACGGGGCCCCGCAGCGCTGGCGGGAGCTGCGCAGCACCGGTGCGGAGGTTCTGCTGATGCGTGGGACGCCCCGCCCGGATGGCTCAGTGGCCGACTGCCTGGCCCAGGGTCGGGAATCAGGCGAGTGCGGTGCCGACCCCTCGCAGATCGCCGCCGCCGACCCGCTCGATGACCTCGACCTCCCCGACGGAGTGCACACCGTGGACCTGACGGACCACATCTGCCCCGACGGAACCTGCGACGCCGTCGTCGGCAACGTCGTGGTCTGGTATGACGACTCGCATCTGAGCACCTATTACGTCGAGACCCTCGCCCCGCTGCTGGACGCCGAGCTGCAGTCCGACGTCCCTCAGCTGTTCCGGTGACGTGGAGCGCTCCCGGGGCTCGCTGCGCACGGAGATGACGCACCGCAGACTCACTGCTGACCTGCAACTCCGGGCGGCTCGCTGAAGCCCGGAGGCCGCAGGGCCTCTCGTGACCGAGCCGTGATATAAGCTTGCGGGCGTCGCTGTGCTCTGCGCGTCAGTGTCGGCGGGTCCCCTGTCCGGACGGCCTCGCTCCTGTGCGGGGCCGGCGTGCGTACTTTCTGTTCTTCGAGGAAAAGAGTTCTTGTGGTTTCGAGGGAGTTCTCGACCGTCGGTGTGATCGGCCTGGGCTACATCGGTCTGCCCACCGCGGCCATCCTGGCCGACAGCGGGGTGCGAGTCGTGGGGATGGATGTCTCGCCGATCAATGTCGACGCGGTCAACAACGGGGAAGTGCCGTTCGTGGAGCCGGGCCTGAGGGAGGTCGTGGAGCGCGCGGTGGCCGCCGGGAAGCTCTCAGCCTCCACCGAGACCCCGGTGGCGGACGCCTACATCGTCGCGGTGCCCACCCCCTTCACCGACTCCCACTCGGCGGACCTGTCCTACATCGAGGCCGCCGCCGACGGCATCGCGCCGAAGCTGACCGGCGGTGAGCTGATGATCCTGGAGTCCACCTCTCCCCCCGGGGCGACCGAGCACATGGCCGAGCGGATCCTGAAGTCCCGCCCTGACCTCGCAGCGGGTGACCTGCTCGTGGCCCACTGCCCGGAGCGCGTGCTGCCTGGGCGGATCATGGTGGAGATGGCCACCAACGATCGGATCGTGGGCGGCCTGACCCAGGCGGCTGCCGAGGCGGCGAAGACCCTGTACCAGAACTTCTGCACCGGTGAGGTCCTGCTCACCGACGCGAAGACCGCGGAGATGGCCAAGCTGACCGAGAACAGCTTCCGCGACGTCAACATCGCCTTCGCCAACGAGCTCTCTGTGATCTGCGACCAGCTGGGCGTCGACGTGTGGGAGCTCATCGACCTGGCCAACCACCACCCGCGCGTCAACATCCTGCAGCCGGGGCCGGGCGTCGGGGGTCACTGCATCGCGGTGGACCCCTGGTTCATCGTGGACGCGGCCCCAGACGCTTCACGGCTGATCCGCACCGCGCGGGAGACCAACGATGCCAAGCCTGAGTGGGTGCTCGGCCGCATCGAGCAGGCACTGGAGCACCACGGGCGGGAGGCCACGGTGGCGCTGATGGGACTCGCGTTCAAGGCCAACATCGACGACCTGCGGGAGTCGCCGTCGCTGTCGATCGCCCAGCGGCTGGCCGAGCGGGCGCCGGAGGCCCGCATCCTGGCCGTGGAGCCGCACATCGACCAGCTCCCCGCGCAGCTCGCCGGTTCCGGAAACGTCACGCTGGCCGGGATCGACGAGGCCCTGCAGACGGCACAGATCCTCGTGCTGCTGGTCGATCACGACCAGTTCAAGGCCATCGACACCGCCCGGCTGGCCGGGCACACGGTGATCGACTCCCGCGGCATCTGGCGCTGACGCCCCGGCTCCCCCGCGAACCGCCCGCGGCACGTGCGAAATCCACCCGATCAGGGTCACGGACTGTGACACACTGGTCGGGTGGATTTTGACGTTCTGACCCTTTTCATCGTTCTGGCAGTGGTCCTCGCCGGCACCATCGGCCTGTTCCTCCTCACCGGCGGCCGCAGGCTGCCCGAGGGGACCTTCCCCGAGACCCGCGACGCCGACGACCTCCCGGAGCCTGACGGCCCTGCCGGCACCGCCGTCGCCGAAGACACCGACGCCGCGCCGCTGACCACCGCGGAGGCGACCGCCGAGACGGTCACCGAGCCCGAGCTCTCCGAGGAGGTCGCCGAGGAGGCGGCCCCGACGATCGAGACGCCGGAGCCTGTGGCCGGACGGCTCGCCCGTCTTCGTGCCCGGCTGGTGAAGTCCAACAACGTCTTCGGCCGGTCGCTGCTGGCACTGCTCTCCTCGGACCAGATCGACGAGGACGTCTGGGACGAGATCGAGGAGACGCTGCTGATGGCGGACCTCGGCACCGAGCCGACCATGGAACTGGTCGATCGTCTGCGTGAGCGGGTGAAGGTCGAGGGATCGCGGGACCCGGACCGGGTGCGTGCGCTGCTGCGTGAAGAGCTCACCACGCTGGTTGACCCTTCCCTGGACCGCAGCCTGAACGTCCGCGCCGCCGGCCGCCCGGCGGTGGTGCTCGTCGTCGGCGTCAACGGCGTCGGCAAGACCACCACCGTGGGCAAGCTGGCCCGCGTCCTGGTGGCGGAGGACAAGGACGTCCTGTTGGGTGCGGCCGACACGTTCCGGGCGGCCGCCGCCGAACAGCTCACCACCTGGGGCTCCCGGGTGGGCGTGCCCACAGTCTCCCGCGACGAGGGCACCGACCCCGCCTCAGTGGCCTATGACGCCGTCGCAGCCGGCATCGAGGGCGAAGTCGACGTCGTCATGGTCGACACCGCCGGCCGGCTCCAGAACAAGGCGAACCTCATGGACGAGCTCGGCAAGGTCAAGCGAGTCATCGAGAAGCAGTCCGAGGTCGACGAGGTCCTGCTGGTCCTGGACGCGACCACCGGACAGAACGGGCTGAACCAGGCCAAGGTCTTCTCCGAGGTCGTCGACGTCTCCGGAATCGTGCTCACCAAGCTCGACGGCACGGCACGCGGCGGCATCGTCGTGGCCATCCAGCGGCAGCTCGGCGTGCCGGTGAAGCTGGTGGGCCTCGGCGAGGGGCCGGACGACCTGGCGCCCTTCGATGCGGAGACCTTCGTCGACGCCCTGCTCGAGGAGCGCTGAGCAGCCTCCCTCCCTGCCTCGATCCGCGTGCGAGCGGTCCCTCCGATCCGGCCCGCTGCCGCGCGTCAGCTCCCGTTCCTGCCCCGGAATCCCTGAGATTCCGGGGCAGGAGCGGGAGTTTTTACGTCACCGAAACATCAGGGCGCGGTCGGTGAAACACGGACCGAGAACCATGGAGATCAGCTCGCATCGGTGAAAGACATCGGTGAGTACTTGTTTCCTGGAGGGACACATGGAAATCGTGATCGAAGACGTGGGAGCGATCTGGGTGGTCGTCGCCGGTGCGCTCGTGCTGTTCATGACGCCGGGCCTCGCGCTCTTCTACGGAGGGCTTTCACAGACCCGCTCGGCAGTCAACATGATGATGATGAGCTTCGCCGCGATGGGCCTCGTCGCCCTGACCTGGGCGCTGTGGGGCAACGCCATCGCCGGGGCTGACCCGGTGGCGGGCGGCCTGTTCGGCAACCCCACCTCTGACTTCGTGCTCTACGAGTCCCTGGCTGAAGGCGGAGACTCTCTGGTGTGGGTCGGCTTCGGCGCCACCTTCGCCATCATCACCTGCGCGCTGATCTCCGGTGCGGTCGCCGACCGTGCCAAGTTCGCCGGCTGGATGGTGTTCGTGCCCATCTGGATCACGCTGGTCTACGCTCCGCTGGCCTTCTGGGTCTGGGGCGACGGCGGCCTGCTCGTCGAGGGCGGATTCATCGGTGACACCGTCGGTGAGGCCGTGGACTTCGCCGGCGGGCTCGTGGTGCACATGTGTGCCGGCGTCGCCGCCCTGGCTCTGGTGCTGGTCATCGGCCCGCGCCGCAACTTCGCCCCGAACAAGCCGCACAACGTCCCCTTCGTCCTGCTGGGTGCCTCGAT
Source organism: Nesterenkonia aethiopica (assembly GCF_039534665.1). Taxonomy (NCBI): domain Bacteria; kingdom Bacillati; phylum Actinomycetota; class Actinomycetes; order Micrococcales; family Micrococcaceae; genus Nesterenkonia; species Nesterenkonia aethiopica. The sequence goes on from NZ_BAAAVT010000019.1 coordinate 34,667, forward strand.
CCTGTGGTTCGGCTGGTTCGGCTTCAACATCGGTGAGGCCGGCAGCGTCGAAGAGGCATCGCTGAACTGGATCAACACGCTGCTCGCTCCGGCCGCCGCCCTGGTGGCCTGGCTGCTCACCGAGTGGGCCCGCGGCAAGAAGCCGACTCCGGTCGGCGCCGCCTCGGGCATCGTGGCCGGACTGGTCGCCATCACTCCCGCGGTGGCCTTCGTCTCGCCGCTGGGCGCCATCGTCATCGGCCTGGTCGCTGGTGCGGTCTGCTGCTTCGCCGTGGAGTTCAAGTACGGCAAGTTCGACGACACGCTCGACGTCGTCGGCCTGCACCTGGTCGCCGGCCTCTGGGGCACGCTGGCCATCGGACTGTTCGGCCGCGAGGAGCTCATCGCCGACGGCCGCGGCAGCCTCTTCCTCAACGGCGACTTCTCCCTGCTGTGGGCCCAGATCGTCGCCTGCCTGGTGACCCTGGTGTTCACCTTCGTGGCCACTTACATCATCGCCACGCTGATCCACAAGACCATGGGCTTCCGGGTGGAGGCCGAGGTCGAGCAGGGCGGCATCGACGCCGTCGCCCACCACACCGAGGCGTACTCCCACGACGCCGTCCCTGCCGGGGCCGGCGCCCGGGAGTGACAGCCTGATCTGACCGATCACTCGCCCAGATCAGGACGGGCCGGGTGGATGCGCATCGCGCTCCGCCCGGCCCGTCCTCGCGTGTCCAGTGTGGTCTGGTCTCAGGTGCGGGCGGCGGCAGGTCGACCGCTGTGGTCGAGGGTCTCCGGTGCGCGTGTCCAGGCCAGCGCCCCGACCATGAGGATCACCCCGGTGAGCCCGAAGGCCCACGCATAGCCGAAGTGGTCCACGATCAGCCCGGCGAGCAGCGGGCCGATGATGGCGCCGAAGTCCTGCGTCATCTGGAAGGTCGAGACCACAGGCCCACCGTTGCGCCCCTCGCCCACGACGTCGGCGATGGCCGCCTGTTGGGCCGGATTGACCAGCCCCGTGCCGACGCCGGCCACGAGACTCAGGGCGAGCAGCACCCAGGGCTCCGGCGCCAGGCCCAGCACGCCGGTGGCGCAGGCGGTGATGACCAGACCCAGGATGATGGGAGGCCTGCGCCCGAAGCGGTCGGTGCGGCGGGAGAACAGCAGCACGGCGGCCACATTGCCGGCGGCGAAGGTCGCCAGCGCCACACCGGCGAGCTGGGAGGAGTCGATGACGAACCCGGACCCGGCGAACGCCGTGGCGGCGAAGAGCGGAACCAGGGAGTTGCGCAGACCGAAGGTGGCCCACCCGTTGGCGAACCCTGCCGTGAGCGCCGCGCGATACCCCGGCACGGACCACGCCTCCTTCAGAGTCGCCCGTTCGCGCGCGTCCCGGCGGCCACGATCCTCCAGACGCGAGCCCCGCAGCATCACGAACACGATCAGCGCTGCGATCACCAGTGCGCCCCCGTAGACCAGGAACGGGACATGCGGCCCGAAGACGAGCAGCCCAGAGCCCACCAGGGGCCCCGCCACATTGCCGATGAGGAAGGCCGAGGCGTAGGCGCCGGAGATCTTGCCGCGGATGCTCGGCGGTGACTTCCTGGCCAGGAAGGTCATCGCCGAGACCGTGAAGAACGTGGAACCGATTCCTCCGACGGCGCGGAACGCCAACAGCAGCTCATAGGTGGGGGCGAAGGCCGTGGCGATCATCGAGGCCGCCACGATCAGCAGGCCCACCACATAGACCGGGGTCTCCCCCAACGCCTGCGTGAGCCTGCCGGAGGCCGGCGCGAAGACCAGACGGAAGAGCCCGAAGGCCGAGACCACTGCGGAGACGGCGAACGCGGACACGCCGAAGTCGGCGGCATACTGCGGCAGGATCGGCGCCACGATGCCGAATCCGATCGCCACCACGAAGGCCGCGACGATCAGCACGCGCAGTTCGTTGGGGATCGGTGGACTCTGGACAGCAGGCTTCTCAGGCATGTCGCTCACATCTCGTCGTCAACGCCCGTCGGGCTCCGCTTGTTCCTCGGCGCGCCGGGTCCGGCCGCTGACCTGGCCGTCACGTGGCGTTCTGCAGTGCCACGGACTCGGTGTCCTGGGCGCGGGCCAACCGCTGGGACACCACCCGGGTGGAGCCGTCCTGGCGCATGGACACCCCGTAGAGGGCATCGGCGATCTCCATGGTGCGCTTCTGGTGCGTGATGACGATCAGCTGCGACGACTCCCGCAGCTCCTCGAAGATGACCAGCAGACGCGAGAGGTTCGTGTCGTCCAGCGCCGCTTCGACCTCGTCCATCACGTAGAAGGGACTCGGGCGGGCCTTGAAGATCGCCACCAGCAGGGCCACTGCGGTCAGGGAGCGTTCCCCTCCGGAGAGCAGCGAGAGCCGACGGATGCGCTTGCCCGGAGGACGCGCGTGGACCTCGATGCCGGTGTTGAGCATGTCCTCCGGGTTGGTCAGCTCCAGCCGCCCTTCCCCGCCGGGGAACAGCCGGGCGAAGACCCGCTCGAACTGCTCCTTGGTGTCGCCCCAGGCTTGGGTGAACACCTGCTCCACGGTCTGGTCCACGTCTGAGATGATGTCCAACAGGTCCTGCCGGGAGGCGTTCAGATCCGCAAGCTGCTCCTGCAGGTAGGCGTGCCGCTCCTCGAGGGCGGCGTGCTCCTCCAGGGCGAGGGGGTTCACCTTGCCCAGCGCTTTCAGGTCTCGGCGGGCACGCTGCAGTCGGGCCTCCTGCTCCCCGCGGTCGTAGGGGCGCGGCTCCGCCTCCTCGTCCTCCGGGTCGGGCACGGGCTGGTCCGGGCCGTAGTTCTCGATCAGATACTCGGGGCTGAGGCTGAGTTCCTCGTGGCCCCGCTGCTCCGCGGCCTCCAGGCTGAGCCGCAGCTCCGTACGGGTCAGCTCCGCCTGGTGCAGACTCGCGGTGACCGTGTCGAGCTGCTCAGCCTCGGCGCTGCGCGCGGTGCGCAGGCGCTGGATCTCCGTGGAGACCTCACGGTGCCTCTGCTGAGCCTCGTCGTGGGCGTCCTGGGCGCGCGCCAGCACGGAGGCGAGCCGCTCCACGGCCTCTTCAGCCTCCGCCTGGACCTCTTCGGCCTCCTGAGCCCGACGGTTCCGAGCCTCCGCGACGCGCCGAGCCTCCTCACGTCGGGACTCCTCCGCCTGAGCGCTGCGGCGCAGTGAGGCGGCACGCTCCTGGAGCTGATTGAGCTGCTCCTCTGCGGCACGAAGGGCCAGTCGCGCCTCGACCTCGTCGCGACGATGCGTCGACGCCAGTTCCGCCAGGCGGTCCCGCTCCGCGGTGGAAGGGTCCTCATCGATGTCGTCGCTCTCGGCTGCGGCCAGGCGGGCGCTCGCCTCGTCGAGCTGCTCCTGGGCCTCATCCCGGGCTTCTCCGGCCTCGAGGATCTCCGTCTGTGCGGAGGCGATGCGCTCCTCGGCGCGAGACACCTCCGCGCTGAGCCGTCCCAGCTGCTCCGTGGTGGCGGTCATCTCGGCATCGTTGGCGTGCAGGGCCTCCAGGCTCTCCTCCACCGCCAGCTCCGCGGCGCGGACCTCGGAGGCCTGGGCGTCCGCCTCGGCAGACACCTGCGCGAGCTCCCGCTCGGAGGTCTCCACGGTCTGCGTCAGCTCCGTGATCTGAGCCGAGATGGCCACATCGGAGTTCTCCAGTGCGGTGCCGCCGATGTGCTCTCCGAGACGCAGCACATCCCCGGAGGCCGTCACTGCGGTGTGCACCCCTTCGACGGCGAGGCACTGCCGGGCCGCCTCCAGGTCCGGGCACAGCACGACGCCGCCGAGGGCATGCGCCAACGGCACGGAGAGGTCCTCGGGCCCGGTGATGGCCTCCGCGGCAGGCACGCTGCCCGGAGGCAGCTGCGGTGCGGTCACGGGCTCCGGAACGGGAGGCGACGCCGAGCGATCCACCGGGTGGACGAGGTGGGCGCGCCCGCCGTCGTGATCCGCCAGCCACGCGAGGACCTCAGCGGCCCGGTCGGCGTGGGCCACCACCAATGCCGTGTCCAGGGACCCCAGGCAGGCGGCCAGCGCCTTCTCCCAGCCCCCGGTGACGCTGAGGCGGTCCGCCAGCGGCTCGACGTCGTTGTGCTCCCGCCGCAGGGCGCCGGCACCGTCTCGCGGCGCCCGCGCCGCGGAGAGTCCCGAGAGCCGGGCCCGATATTCGCTCACGGCGGCCTCGAGACGACGCCGCTGGGCCTGCAGCTCGTCGTGACGGGCCCGGAGGGTCTCGTAGCGGCTCTGAGCCGTCTCATAGGCGGCGTCGAGGTCCTCTTCACCGGTCTCGATGCCGGCGACACGCTGTTCCAGGTCGGAGAACTCCGCTCGAGCACGCTGCTGCGCCTGGCGAGCCTGCGCGCTCTGCTCCTCGGCTCGACGGCGGCGCGCTTCTGCTGCCTCGATCCGCCCCTGGGCCGCATCTGCGCGGCCCCGCAGCGTGGCCAGGCCCGCGCGTCGGTCGGCGACGGCGCGCAGCTGCTCCGTCAGGCGGGTCTCCTCCGTCTTCAGCGCGTCCTCGCTCGCGCCGCGACGCTCACTGGTCTCCTCGAGCCGGCTCCGGGCCTGGTCCACCTCGGCCTGGGCGGTCTCGGCCTCCTGCGTGACCTGCTGGGCCTGGGCGCGCAGCTGTTCGGGGTCGCGGCCGGAGGTGTCCACCGTGGCGGAGGCGTAGAGACTGCGTGCCCGCTCGGCCGCGACGGAGGCGACCGACCGCAGCCGCTCCTGCACCTGGGCCAGCCGGTGGTGTCCGGCCAGCAGCTTCTCCCCCCGCAGACGCAGGGCACGGGCCTGCTCGTCCCATGCTGTGATCTGCTCGTCCTGGCCCTGCAGGGAGGTCCGGAGCCGTTCCGCCAGCGCCCGGTCCTCCTCCTCGCCGCGCCCGGACTCATGGAGCGCGGTGGCGGCCTGCACGAGGTCGTCGGCGATGAGCCGGGACAGAGCGTCCCGCACGTCGTGCTGGATGCGCTGCGCCCGTCGGGCCACCTTGGCCTGACGGCCCAGCGGCGCGAGCTGACGGGAGATCTCAGAGATCAGGTCCTCGAGCCGGTCCAGGTTGCCCTGCATGGACTCGAGCTTGCGCACGGTGCGCTCTCGACGCCGTCGGTGTTTCAGCACCCCGGCGGCCTCCTCGATGAACCCGCGCCGCTGCTCCGGGGTGGCGTGGAGGATCTGGTCCAGCTGGCCCTGGCCGACGATGACATGCATCTCGCGGCCCAGCCCCGAGTCGGAGAGCAGCTCCTGGATGTCCAGGAGCCGACACTTCTGACCGTTGATCGTGTACTCGGACCCGCCGGTGCGGAACATGGTCCGGCTGATGGTGACCTCGGTGTACTCGATGGGCAGCGCGCCGTCGGAGTTGTCGATGGTGAGGCTGACCGACGCCCGTCCCAGAGGCTGCCGCTCGGCGGTTCCGGCGAAGATGACGTCCTCCATGGACCCTCCGCGCAGAGACTTCGCCCCCTGCTCCCCCATCACCCAGGCCAGCGCGTCCACCACATTGGACTTTCCGGAGCCGTTGGGTCCCACCACAGCGGTCACGCCAGGTTCGAACTCGAAGGTGGTGGCCGAGGCGAAGGACTTGAAGCCCCGGATGGTGAGCGTCTTCAGGTGCACGCCCGGTCCTCCTCCGTCACATCGTCTGGGTCACATCGTCTGGGTCACATCGTCTCCGTCACACAGTCGGCTCTCGGCCGCCGCGTGCCGCGGGCTGCTCAGCCCTGCGGGGCGAAGTCCGGCATGCGCTCACCGAGTCCGAAGAGCTTCTCGACGGCGACGACAGTGCGGGCGGCCGCCTGGCCGTCCCCGTAGGGGTTCACGGCGTTGGCCATCGCCCGGTAGGCCGCGGCGTCGTCGAAGAGCGTGGACACCTCGTCCACCACACGGTCCTCATCTGTTCCGATGAGCCGCACGGTGCCGGCGTCGACCGCTTCCGGTCGCTCGGTGTTCTCGCGCATCACCAGCACCGGCTTGCCCAGGCTGGGAGCCTCCTCCTGAACGCCGCCGGAGTCGGTGAGCACCACAGTGGCCAGGTTCATCAGGCGCGTGAACTCCCCGTAGGGCAGCGGCTCGGTGACGATGACATTGTCGTGGCCGGCCAGTGCCGGCAGGATGGCTTCACGAACCACCGGGTTGCGGTGGGCCGGCAGCACGATGAGCTTCTCCGGGTACCGCTCCGAGAGCCGGGCCAGCGCGCGGCCCACACCCTCCATGGCGGAGCCCTGGTTCTCCCGCCGGTGCGTGGTGACCAGCAGGACCTCCTGACCGGAGGCGGCGGCATCCTCGAGCTGACCGTCGGAGAACGGCACCTGCTTCTGGGCGACCTCCAGCAGCGCATCGATGACCGTGTTTCCGGTCACCACGACGTCCTCCTCCGCGACGGCCTCCCGCAGCAGGTTCGCGCGGGACTGGCCGGTCGGCGCCAGGTGCAGCGAGGTGATCTGCGAGGTCATCTTCCTGTTGGCCTCCTCCGGGAACGGAGAGAACAGGTTGAACGACCGCAGGCCGGCCTCGGCGTGGATCACCGGGATGCCGACGTAGAAGGCCGCCAGGGCGCCGGCGGTGGTCGTGGTCGTGTCGCCCTGGACGATCACCGCGTCCGGCCGGTCCTCGGCGAAGAGGGCGTCGAGGCCGGAGACGGTCCGGGTGAGCACCCCGTTGAGGGTCTGCCGCTGCTGGATGATGTTCAAGTCATGGTCCGGGACGATCCCGAAGAGCTCGTTGACCTGGTCCAGCATCTCGCGATGCTGGCCGGTGACGGTCACCCGGCACTCGAAGTGCTCGCTGGCCTGCAGGGCCTTCACGATCGGGGCCATCTTGATGGCCTCCGGCCGGGTTCCGTAGATCGGCATGATGCGCTTCATCGCCGGTGTGCTTCCCCTCTGATGGTGATTCTCGTCTGCTCGCTCGTGGGCGTCGTCGCTGCCGGAGTCGCCGACTCCAGCCTATCCCCTGCGACGCGCCCGCGGGTGGAGACCCTCCGGGCCGGGGACGGGCGCGGCCCTGCGCTACTGTGGTGGCGATGAGCAGCTCAGCAGACTTCTCCGGGGAGGCCCTCCAGGGACGCCGACTTCAGCGCGCACGCCACGCCGCGGCCTTCCGGGACCCCGACTCCCCGCCGCGTCGCCTGATCACGCGCCTCCCCGACGTGGACTGGGCGGCCCCCCGCGAGTTCGAGGGCGCCCCATCGGCCACACGGCAGATGTTCGCCGCCGCTCGGCGCAAGAAGGTCACTAAGCATGAGGTGCAGCACGCCTTCCGAACCTTCACACTCAACGGAGACGTCATCGGCGGGCTCAACCACCGCACGCATTCGCTGGTGAGCGATCAGGCCAAGCGTGCCTGCCGCTCCCGGCCGCTGGCCAAACAGCACCTGCAGGCCGTGGAGGTCCCCACCCCGGACGGCCGGGGATTCCGGGTGCGCGAGCTGGACGAAGCACTGGCCCACCGGGCGCAGCTCGACAGGCCGGTGGTGATCAGACCGGCCACCGGGTCAGCCGGCGTCGGCGTCTCCTGGGGAGTCCGGACCGAGGAGGAGTTCCGCGCGGCCTGGGCCTACGCCGGAGCCGCCCGGACCAATCCGCTGTACCGGAGCCTCTCGCTGCTCGTCGAGGAGCAGGCCACCGGCATCGATGTGCGCGCCTACGTGGTCGGGGAGAAGACAGTGGCGGCCGTCGCCCGGCTGCCGCTGTTCATCGTCGGTGACGGGCGCGCCACGGTGCGGCGCCTCGTGGACGACGCCGTGGCGGCCCGGGCCCGCAACGCCCATCTGGCCAAGCACCCGCCGGAGGTCGACGACGACGCCCTCGCCGACCTCGGACTCCGCGCCTCCGAGGTGCTCCCCCGCGGGGAGCACCGTGACGTCAGCGGCACGTCGAATCCGCTGCAGGGCGGCATCACCGTGGACATCACGGCCGAGCTGCGCGAGGCCCATGCCGAGCTGGCCGTGGAGGCGATGTGGGCGCTGCCGGGGTTGCGCGCGGCCGGAGTGGACCTGCTCATCCCCGACCTCGACGGCGACGACGGCGCGGTCGTCGTCGACGTCGCCGACGACGCTGACATCTCTCTGCATCGCTATCCCTCCCACGGGAGCCTGCGCCGTCCGGCCAACGCCGTGGTGGAACAGATGATGCGGCGCGCGAGACGCTGACCCGTGCGCCCCGTGGGACCTTCTGCGCCTCCGCCCTCCCCATCCACGTCGGGCTCTTGCGAGGACCCGGCTGCGGGCCGCGGGGCGACGACGTCGCTGACTCAGGGCCTTCCGGATCGTCGTCGGCTGCCTGCGTTGGAGGGCACCAGAGGCCTCGCCATCCTCGGCGTGGTGCTCTTCCACCTGTTCGGGGCCGGGCGTGTCTCCGGCGGCATCGACATCTTCCTGGCCGTCTCCGGCTTCCTGTTCACCGGCATGCTGCTGCGCGAGGCGGCGAGCACGGGCCGCATCGCCCTCGGCCCCTACCTGAGCCGCCTGGCGCGGCGCATCCTCGCCCCGGCCGCGCTCGTGATCACAACGACCACGGTGGCCGGACTGCTCATCCTGCCGGTCACCCGCCACGGTCAGCTGCTCACCGAAGCCCGCGCCTCGCTGCTGTGGCTGGAGAACCTGGAGCTCATCCGGTCCCAGCTCACCTATGAGGCGGCCGGGCCCGAGACGAGTCCGTTCCAGCACTTCTGGTCCCTGTCCGTCCAGGGGCAGTTCTATCTGCTCTGGCCGCTGGTGGCCGTGGCGGCGGTGCTGCTCGCCCGCCGTATGGGCCGTTCGGCCGCCGCAACGATGGGGGTGCTCACTGCTGGTGTGCTCATCGCCTCGTTCCTGTGGGCCGCGCACCGTCAGCACGTGGACCCCGCCGAGGCCTATCTGTCCTCCAGCACCCGTGCCTGGGAGCTGGCCTTGGGCGGGCTGATGGCACTGCTGGCCGTCCGGTTCCGGCTGCCTGATCGGTTCCGCTCCGCCGCCGCCTGGACGGGACTGGGGCTGGTGGTCAGCTGCGGGTTCGTCCTCGACGGCGCCGCGCTGTTCCCGGGTCCGTGGGCGCTGTGGCCGCTCTTCGGGCTCGCCCTGATCCTCGCGGCCGCGCAGAGCTCCTCCTCCGCGATCGCACAGCCTGCGCCGCTGCGGCTGCTGTCCTCCCGTCCGCTGGCCCGAGTCGCCGACCTGGGCTATGGGCTGTATCTGTGGCACTGGCCGGCCCTGATCCTCTTCCTCGAGACCACCGGGGCGGAGTCCCTGGGGCTGCCGGGGGCGCTGGCGGTTCTCGCGTTCTCCCTGACGGCGGCCTGGGCCACGCACCGCTGGGTCGAACGGCCGCTGGCCCGACTCGGCCGGAGCACGCCGGGCCAGCACCCCACACGTGGGCCGTCTGCAGGTCGCGGCGCGTCCCGGTCCCAGCGTGTCACCCTGGCGCTGGCCGCCACGACCCTGTCCCTGGGAGCGGCGGCGACGACGGCCCACCTCCACCTGACCACGGCCCCACAGGAGGACGGTCTGGCGATGCAGGGCATGGACCGGGCGCTCTACCCGGGAGCCTCGGTGTCCGGCTCCTCGGCCGCCGTCGCCGGGACTCCGGAGCTCGACGAGGTCCCGGCCTTCCCCGAGCTCACGGGCCTGAGCCGCAGAGTTCCCGAGTACGCGACCCGGGACTGCCATCAGCGCACCGGGAACCGGCCGGGGACCTCTGAGGTGCTGGTCTGCGAGGACATGGACGCCCCGGAGGACCCCCGGGCCACGATCATGCTGGCGGGCGGCTCCCACGCGGGCCACTGGCAGCACGCCTGGCTCATGCTGGCCGAGGAGCACGACTGGGAGATCCTGGTGGCCACCAAGGGCGGGTGCGTGTTCCGTGATATCGAGGACGTCGAGGACAACCAGTGCGCCCAGTGGAACGCCGGCTTCGCCGAGGTGGTCGCGGACCGGGAACCCGACGTCGTGGTGACTCCCGGCACCCGCATCCCCCGCGAACCGGGAGAGGAGTTCGTCGTCGAGGGTGCCCCAGAACGGTGGCAGGAGATCACCGACGCCGGTGCCGAGCTGCTGCTGATGCGCGGCACGCCTCGCCAGCTCGACGACGTCCCCGACTGTCTGGCCTCGGGCGGGGATGCCCACAGCTGCGCCCCCGACGGCTCCAAGTTCGCGGAGGTCGACCCGCTGAGCACGCTGGAACTGCCCTCCGGAGCTTCCACGGTGGACCTCACGGATCTGTTCTGCCCTGCGGGTCGATGCGCGGCCGTCATCGGCAACGTGGTGGTCTATCGGGACAGCCACCACCTGACGAACGAATACGTGGAGACGGCGGCTCCGTACCTCGAGGAGCGGGTGCGCGAGGTCATGCCGCATCTGTTCGAGCCGGAGGCCCAGGCGGTTCGACCGCCGGGCGCCGAGGACCCCGCTGATACAATGGCTGGCGCTCCGCGGGAAGAAGACTCCCTGTGAACGCCCCGCAACAACGGACCCGGCGGATGGCCGGACCCGCGACGACGCCCCTGGAAGGAACGTGGTGATGGCCACCCCGACAGCAGAGCGCTCGGCCGCCCCGACGCACGTGGACGAGCCTCGCCAGGCCGGACACGTGGTGCAGCTGGATGGCAGCTCCTTGGTCCGCGTGGGCGCGCGCCCCCGGCTCCTGGACTACATCCAGCGGCTGTGGGCGTTCCGGCACTTCATCATCTACGACTCCCATTCGAAGGTGCAGACCGCCAACTCCAATGACGCGATGGGTCGTGTCTGGATGGTGGTCAACCCAATCCTGAGCGGCCTGGCCTACTTCCTGGTGTTCGGGCTGCTGCTGGACCTCTCCCGCGGGATCAGCAACTTCATCGGCTACCTGATCATCGGCGTGTTCATGTTCCGGTACACCACCTCGGCGGTGTCCTCCGGCGCCAGCTCCATGGTCAGCAACCAGTCGGTCGTCCAAGCCTTCAACTTCCCCCGGGCGAGCCTCCCGTTCGCGATCAACGTCCGCGAGCTCTTCGCCAATGTGCCCATGCTGATCGTGATGGCGCTGTTGGTCATCACCATCGGCGACATCCCGTTGGCGGACACTCCTCCGACTCCGGTCAGCGTGGACTGGCTGTGGCTGTTCATCTTCCCGGTGCTGGCGCTGAACTTCCTGCTCAGCACGGGTCTGGGCATGCTGCTGGCCCGCGCGGTCTCGGCCTACACCGATGTGAAGCACATGATCAGCTTCGGCATGCGCATCTGGTTCTACACCTCGGCCGTGTTCTTCACCGTGGACCGTTTCGCCGGGTCGCCGGGAGGCGAGTACATCGAGTTCGTGATGTACCACAACCCCATGTTCTGCGTGCTGGACATCATCCGCTCCACGTGGCTCTACGGCGAGATGGCGGACCCGTATCGCTGGGTCGTGCTGACCGTCTCCTCGGTAAGCATCTTCATCATCGGATTCCTCGTGTTCTGGCACGGCGAGGAGAAGTACGGGAGGGAGCGATGAGCACCCCGGTGCGCAACTACACGCCCCGACGCGTGAACTGGCGGTCCTCCGGAGCACCGGCCACGGAGGCTCCCGCCCCTACCGCCACCGGCGAGCTGGACATTCTGGAGGATGAGCAGCTCTTCGAGGAGATCTCGTGGGCGGAGGAGGACTCCGCGCCCGTGGTCGAGCGCCTCGACTCCTCGGACATCGCCGTCGCCGTCGACCACGCCTCGATGATCTACCGGATCCGCTCCTCCACCGAGTACCTGAACTCCACCGGCCGGTTCTCCCGGCAGCTGCGGCGGATCACCGGTTCCGGGTGGGCGAACGTTCCGGCCCTCCAGGACCTCAGCTTCGTGGTCCGGCAGGGCGAATCCGTCGGGGTCATCGGCACCAACGGGTCGGGCAAATCCACCCTGATGAAGCTGCTGACCGGGAAGATCCGCCCGACCACGGGGGAGATCTATGCGACCTCCACCCCGATCATGCTCGGCGTCAACGCGGCACTGGTGAAGCAGCTCTCCGGCCGGGAGAACATCAAACTGGGCTGCCTGGCCATGGGGCTGACGCCCAAGGAGGCCGCGGAGAAGTATGACATGGTCGTGGAGCTCTCCGGGCTGGAGGACTCGCTGAACCTGCCGCTGAAGTCCTACTCCTCGGGCATGGCCTCCCGCCTTCAGTTCGCGATCGCCACAGCGGTGGACCCCGACATCCTCATCATCGATGAGGCCCTGAACACCGGTGATGCGCAGTTCCGCGCGCGCACGAAGCGCCGCCTCGACGAAGTCCGGCAGCAGGCCGGCTGCGTCTTCCTGGTGTCGCACTCCTTGGGAACCATCAAGCAGATGTGCTCTCGGGTCCTGTGGATCGAGCAGGGACGTCTCCTGGCCGACGGCGACCCGGAGTGGGTCACCCAGCAGTATCAGGAGTACACCGAGCACAAGTCTCAGAACCGGATGCGCTCGGCGCAGATCGTCTACGAGCGCACCCTCATGCAGCTCGACCAGGTGCAGGTGGATTTCGACTCCGGCACGCGCCCGAAGCGCGCCGGCTGAGGCGCCTCCAGCGGCACGCAGGGCCCGGGACGACGCGTCGTCCCGGGCCCTGCGTGTTCTCTGACCGACCGGTCAGCCGAACCAGATGCCGATCTCGCGCTCAGCGGACTCCACGGAGTCGGAGCCGTGCACCAGGTTCTTCTGGACCTTCTCTCCCCAGTCTCGCCCCAGGTCACCACGGATGGTCCCCGGAGCGGCGGTGGTGGGGTCGGTGGTGCCGGCCAGGGAGCGGAACCCTTCGATAACCCGGTCACCCTCCAGGATGGCCGCCACGACGGGCCCGGAGAGCATGAAGTCCACCAGCGGCTGGTAGAACGGCTTGCCCTCGTGCTCGGCATAGTGGGCGGCCAGCTGCTCGGTGGTCGCCTCCAGCTGCGCCAGGGCGGCGATGCGGTAGCCCTTGGCCTCCACCCGGCGTAGGATCTCCCCGGTCAGACCCCGGGCGACGCCGTCGGGCTTGACCAGGATCAGCGTACGTTCAGTCATTCAGCTCTCCTCGTGATGCGTGTGATCGTTCTCGGGCGGGCTCGGCTCCTGCTCGGTGGCCAACCGCTCCTCCGCCCTCCATCTTTCCATCTTCTCCACGTCCAGCTGGCGTCCCTTGACCACCGCGTACCACCAGCAGGCCAGGAAGAGGACACCGACGAAGTACATGTAGGGCTCGACCAGCCCGCCGGCCAGGATGATGAACTGCAGGATCCAGCCGAGCCACCAGCCCACCGGACGCTTCAGCAGCGCGCAGGTGAGGATCAGCAGCACGGAGACCCCCAGCGACCCGCCGAAGAGCCACCAGGCGTACCACTCGTTCTGGTGGAGCCCCCACGCCATGAGCCCGAAGAAGAACATCAGCAGAGCCTCAAGGCTGAGCACGGCGGAGCCGAACATGACCCGCACCGAGCGCGGCGGCCGGGTCATCCCGGGGCGCCACTCCCGCTGGGCCCGGGTCTGGCGGCGCGGCCGCCCGCCGCGGTCGGCGTCGTCCTGAGCGGTCATCTCAGAGCTCACCTCCGCCCAGCAGCGTGCGGGCCTCACCCACCACGGTGATCGACCCGGTGATCAGGACTCCGCCCGCAACCCCCTCGGCGGAGGAGTCCAGGCGACCGACTGCCCAGTCGATGGCCTCGTCCAGACGTTCGGTAAGGTGAATGTCCTCCTCGCGGAAGCCGACGTCGAGAGCCAGCTCCGCCAGCTGTCCGGCCGGTATCGCCCGGGGAGACGTGGACTGGGTGAAGCAGATGTCCTCCGCCAGACCGTCGTACTCCCGGTGCAGGGTCGCGAGGATCTCGCGGGCGTCCTTCTCCTGGAGGATGCCGACCACCAGCACCAGCTGTCCCAGGCCGAAGGATTCCTTGAGCGCCTGGGCGCTGGCCTCGACCCCGGCCGGATTGTGGGCGGCGTCGATGATCATGGAGGGTCCGGTCCGCAGCACCTCCAGCCGGCCCGGGGAGCTCATGTGCTCACAGGCCAGCTGCAGAGTCTCCAGGGACAGCTCCTGCTCTCCTCCCCCGATGAACGCCTCCAGCGCCGCCACGGCGACCGCCAGGTTCTCGGCCTGGTGCGCCCCGTGCAGAGGAAGTAGCAGGTCGGGGTACCGGCCCGCCAGACCCCGGAGGGTCACCTGCTGGCCGCCCACCCCGGGTGCGCGGCTCTCCACGCCGAACTCCACCCCTTCGAACTGGAATGGCGCTTCCGCCTCCCGGGCGGCCTCGAGGAGGACGTCGGCCGCCTCGGGCACCTGCGCCGCGGAGACCAGGAAGCCTCCCGGCTTGATGATGCCGGCCTTCTCCAGGGCGATGTCCCGCTCGGAGTCCCCCAGCAGGTCGGTGTGGTCCAGGGAGATCGGGGTGATGACGCTGACCGCACCGTCGGCCACATTAGTGGCGTCGGTGATGCCGCCCAGCCCGACTTCGAGGACCATCACGTCCACCGGCTCATCGGCGAAGATCGCGAAGGCCAGGATCGTGACGCACTCGAAGTAGGTCAGCGGCACCTCGCCGCGCTCGGCGAGCTGCTGGTCCACCAGGCCCAGATGCGGGCGGATCTCATCCCAGATCCGGACGAAGGTCTCGTCCGGCACCGGGGAGCCGTCCAGGCAGATGCGTTCGGTGACCTTCGCCAGGTGCGGAGAGGTGTACCGGCCCACGCGCAGATCATGGGCCAGCAGCCCGGCCTCGATCATCCGGGCGGTGGAGGTCTTGCCGTTGGTGCCGCTGAGGTGGATCACCGGGGCCGCGCGCTGAGGCTCGCCGAGGAAGTCCATGGCCATACGCATCGGTTCCATGCGCGGCTCCATCTTGTTCTCCGGAGCTCGGGAGAGCAGCTCAGCGTAGACGCTGGCCACGGAGAACTGGTCCAGCGGCTGTCCCTCCACAGGGTTCAGCGACTCAGAATCTGACATGTCAGGTCTCCTTGCAGAAGGTCGAGTAGCGGGCGATCGTGCTGCAGCCGGCCGGCGTCGGGGTCCTCGTCACACCCGGACCACGCTGATCAGCGGCTCGGAGGCGCCGTCGTCGCTGAACAGCCGCAGATCGTCGGTCAGCGTCTCCTCGCAGAGGAGATCCCGGTGGCTCTCCAGCGCGGAGATCGTCGCCGGGGTCGCCGTGACCGTGGTGCGGATGCGGTCGGAGACCTGCAGGTCGGCGTCCTTGCGTGCCTGCTGCACGGAGCGGACCAGGTCACGCGCCGTGCCCTCCGCGCGCAGGGCGGCCGTGAGACGGGTGTCCAGGACCAGGAAGCCGCCGCCGGCACCCTCGACGACGCCGTCCAGCACAGTGACGGCCTGATCGGCCAAGGCGTCGGAGACGGTGGTGGTCAGCGTGTATTCCCCCTCCTGCAGCCGGAGCCCGCCGGCGACGACGACACCCTCGGAGACCGACCAGTCTCCGGACTTCGCCCCCTTGATGGCCTTCTGCACGTCCTTGCCCAGCCGCGGGCCGGCTGCCCGCGCGTTGATCACCAGCTGCTGGCCGATCCCCCAGTCGTCGGCGGAGACCTCCGAGGCGTCGAGCAGCCTGACCTCTTTGATGTTGAGCTCCTCGGCGACGATCTGCTGGTAGGTGCCGGCCAGCGCCTCGGCGTCGGGCACCACGACGGTCAGCGTCGCCAGGGGCTGCCGGACTCGCAGCTTCGCGGACTTCCGCAGCGAGGAGCCTGCGGAGGTGATGCCCCGGGTCAGGTCCATCAGCTCCACGGCGCGCTCGTCGCGCAGGTAGTCCTCCGGGTCCGGCCAGTCGGCCAGGTGCACGGAGCGCTCACCGGTGAGGCCCCGCCAGATCTCTTCGCTGATCAGCGGCAGCAGCGGAGCCGCGACTCGTGCGAAGGTCTCCAGCGCGGTGTACAGCACGTCATAGGCGGCGGTGTCCTCCTCGTAGAACCGGTGACGGGACCGGCGGATATACCAGTTGGTCAGCGTCTCAGAGAAGGCCCGGAGCGCCTCGCAGGCTCCGGAGACGTCATAGGCGTCGAGGGCCACGGTGGCGTCACGGACCAGATCTCCGGTCGCGGCCAGGATGTACCGGTCCAGGGGGTTCAGCCCCTCGACGTCGGCCTCGGCCGCGGTCACCTGCCGCGCCTGGTAGCCCTGCCCCCCGTTCGCGGTGTTGGCGTAGAGGGTGAAGAAGTGCCATGCGTTCCACATGGGCAGCAGCACCTGCCGCACACCTTCGCGGATGCCCTCCTCGGTGACCACCAGGTTGCCGCCGCGCAGGATCGGTGAGCTCATGAGGAACCAGCGCATCGCGTCGGAGCCGTCACGGTCGAAGACCTCGTTGACGTCCGGGTAGTTCTGCAGGGACTTGGACATCTTCTGTCCGTCCGAGCCGAGCACGATCCCGTGGCTGATGACGTTGGTGAAGGCGGGACGGTCGAACAGGGCGGTCGCCAGGATGTGCATGGTGTAGAACCAGCCGCGCGTCTGCCCGATGTACTCCACGATGAAGTCCGCCGGATGGTGGTCCTCGAACCAGTCGGAGTTCTCGAAGGGGTAGTGCACCTGGGCGAACTGCATGGAGCCGGAGTCGAACCAGACGTCGAGGACGTCGGGCACGCGGACCATCCGCGCCCTGCCGGTGGGGTCGTCCGGGTTGGGACGGGTCAGCTGGTCGATCCAGGGGCGATGCAGGTCCGGCTCCCCCTCGGCGTTGCGCGGCACGTCGCCGAAGGCCTCCTGCAGCTCCTCGAGCGAGCCGTAGACCTCGGTGCGCGGGTAGGCGGGGTCGTCAGAGACCCACACAGGGATCGGGCTTCCCCAGTACCGGTTGCGTGAGATGGACCAGTCCCGGGCGTTCTCGAGCCACTTGCCGAACTGGCCGTGCTTGACGTTGCCGGGGATCCAGTTGATCTTCTCGTTGTGCTCCAGCATGCGGTCCTTGATCTGGGTGACCGCCACGTACCAGGAGGTGACGGCCTTGTAGATCAGGGGCGTCCGGCAGCGCCAGCAGTGCGGGTAGGAGTGCGCATAGGACTGCTCCCGGACCAGCCGCCCGGCGGCCTTGAGGACGTTGATGATGGTGCGGTTGGCCTCGAATACCTGGACTCCGGCGATGTCGGCCAGCGGCGCCTCGCCGGCCGCCGTCGGTTCGGCGAACAGGGGCAGGAACCTTGCGCCCTCGTCTACCGAGAGGATCACCGGGATGCCGGCCTCCTCGGAGGACCTCTGGTCCTCCTCACCGTAGGCCGAGGCCTGGTGGACCAGTCCGGTGCCCTCCGAGGTGGTGACGTAGTCCTCCACCAGCACGCGGAACGCGTGCTGGGTGCCCCAGGTGTCGGCGTCGGTGTAGTAGTCCCACAGCGGCTGGTACTCCAGGCCGGCCAGGTCCGAGCCGAGGTACCGGGAGACGACGGCGGCGGAGGCGTGCTCAGCGGCGGTGCCGTCCTCGGTGTCGGCGAAACCGAGGTCCTTCGCATAGGAGGCGAGCAGCTCGGCGCCCAGCAGGTGGCGCCCCGGCTGCGGCCCGTCCGCAGGAGCTTCGACGACGACGTACTCCACCTCCGGGCCTACGGCCACGGAGAAGTTGGTGGGCAGCGTCCAGGGCGTGGTGGTCCAGGCCAGCAGGTTGACCCCGCGCAGGGCGTCCCCATGATCACCGCCCCCTGTGATGGGGAAGGTCACGGTGATCGAGGGGTCCTGGCGGTCCCTGTAGACCTCGTCGTCCATGCGCAGCTCATGGTTGGACAGCGGGGTCTCGTCCTTCCAGCAGTACGGGAGCACCCGGAAGCCCTGATAGGTCAGGCCCTTCTCGTGGAGCTGCTTGAACGCCCAGATGACCGACTCCATGTACTCGACGTTGAGCGTCTTGTAGTCGTTGTCGAAGTCCACCCAGCGGGCCTGCCGGGTGACATAGTCCTGCCACTCGGCCGTGTACTTCAGCACGGAAGCGCGGCAGGCGTCGTTGAACCGGTCCATGCCCATGGACTCGATCTCGGCCTTGTCGGTCATCCCGAGCTGCTTCATAGCCTCGAGCTCGGCGGGGAGCCCATGGGTGTCCCAGCCGAAGCGGCGCTCCACCCGGTGTCCGCGCTGCGTCTGGTAGCGGGCGACCAGATCCTTCACGTACCCGGTGAGCAGGTGCCCGTAGTGCGGCAGGCCGTTGGCGAAGGGCGGGCCGTCGTAGAAGACGAACTCCCCGCCGCGTCCTCCCTCAGCATCGGCAGGCCGGTTCTCCACGGAGGCCTGGAAGGTGTCGTCCTCGGCCCAGCCGGCGAGGATCCGCTCCTCGATGTCCGGGAAGCGCGGGGAGGCGGGCACGGAGCCGGCGGCCCCGGCCGCCGGGGTGGCGCGGGGGTACACGGGTGAGGAGTTCTTCTCGATCATGGAGGTCCGTCCTGGGTGCTCAAGAACTGGTGGGCGTCTCGTTCTTCCGCAAGGACGCCTCGGCCGGGCCGGACGCGGTACCACCTCGCTTGTCCGCCGTCGGCCGCGGCGCCTCGGCGCCGGGACCGCTCAGCGGGCCTCTCCATGACAGCTGTGACGGGCTTGCCCGTCCGGATCTACTGAGGCCCGCGCTGCGGACCTGTTCTGCCGGAAGCTCACCGGTGATGGCCGGGTCGTCGCTGATGCCCATATTCTACGGGATCCCCCGGCATGACGCCGAACCGTGGAGCGCGCCTGCACTCGGGCGGCGGTCATCCCTTCCGGGCCGGAGAGGCCGAGGCTACCGTGGTGGCTTGTCACGGGACGACATCGACGTCACCGGGCCGGATCGACGGGTGCGAGGAGGCGGGACGTGCAGATCATCTGGATCTCGGAGACCGCGGCCACCGAGGCCGTGCTGCTGGTCTGCGCCTTCGTGCTCTCTGCGGTGATCGGCATCGAACGGGAGGTCCGACTGAAGTCGGCCGGAGCCCGAACCCATATCCTGGTGGGCCTGGGTTCGGCGCTGTTCACCCTGGTGTCCGCCTATGGCTTCGCTCCCCTGCTGGGCGACGAGGTGATCCTGGATCCGTCCCGCATCGCGGCCCAGATCGTCACCGGCATCGGATTCCTGGGCGCCGGAGTGATCTTCGTGCGGCAGAACATCGTCTCGGGGCTCACCACGGCGGCCTCCATCTGGGTCACCGCCGCGGTCGGCATGGCGTGCGGAGCGGGCATGCCGGTCATCGCCGCGCTGACCGTCGTGCTGTACCTGCTGGCCGTCACAGTGATCACGGTCGTGGCGCGCAGGCTCCCTCACCACAGCCGCAGCCGCGTCTTCCAGGTGCGCTACCTCGACGGCCGCGGCGTCCTGCGGGACGTGCTGGGCCGCGCCTCAGATCTCGGATACGCCTCGGCTCTGTCGCGCACCCGGCATGTCGAGGGCGACGACGGCGCCATCGTGGAGGCCACGCTGCGCTTCACCCGGCATCAGGGCGTCAGCGAGGACGAGCTGTTCCGCTCGCTCTCCGAGATCTCCGGAGTGCGTGAGGTGCGCTCGGTGCAGGAGGAGCACGACTGAGAGGCTCGACCGCATCACGCTCGGCGTCCTGCAGACCGGCCCCTTCCTGGGCTGACGCCCCCTGCTCAGCCAGAGTCCTGCTCAGCCAGAGTCCTGCTCAGCCAGAGCTCTGCGCCGTCGGGCGGACCGCCAGCCACAGCTCCATGTGGTCCTCCTCGCCGCCGTCGTCGTGCACCGTGGCGAGCATCTCGGGGACGTCCAGCGGCTCGTACGGGTTGGCGGGGAACCACTCCCCGTAGGCCTGAGGCCACAGCTGCTGGATCTCTTCGATCTCCACGCCCTGGGAGCTGAGCACCAGCCACTGATGCGCCTCGACCTCAAGCGACTCAAGCGGCCCGTGGTCCGGCTGCCGGCCGTCGTCCGGGGGAGGTGACTGGGTCGCGGCGGCCAGCCAGTAGTCGAACGTGCTGCCGTCCTCGCGCTCCTCCTCGAAGGCGGTGCACACGGCAAGCACACCGGGCGGCCTGCCGGTGGACAGCGCGGCGATGTCCTCCAGCGTCTTCTGGCCCAACTCGTCCAGGAACGCTGTCATCGCGGGGTTCGGTCCCTGGTGGACGATCGGCAGGCGACGCCGCCGGCCCAGCAGGGTGAAGGCGTCCAGGGTCTCGATCCGATAGGTCATCTGCTGTGTTCCTTCCACGGAGAGGGTGAACCGCAGCGGGGGCTGCGATCGCAGGCGAGGGGCCGCTCTGCGGGCATCCACGGGGCCGACGCCGTGGACCGCGCGGAAGGCACGGCTGAAGGCGTCGGCCGAGCGGTACCCGAAGCGCACGGCGATGTCCTGCAGCGGCTCCTGCCCGCTCAGCACCGCCGGTGCGGCCAGGGTCATACGCCGGCGCCGCACGTACTCGGACACCGGCATCCCGGCCAGCACGGAGAACATCCTGCGGAAGTGATGCTCCGAGGTCAGGGTGGCTCGTGCCAGCCGGGCGACGTCGACCGTCCCCGAGGTGCGGTGGTGCGCACCGTCGGCGATCTGCTCCTCGATGAGGGCGATCGCCCGGTTCCAGCTGTCCATCCGTTCCTCCTTCGGATCGCCTCGATCCGACTGCTGCGGTTGATCTGACCTCATCAGCCTAGGAAGACGACGACGCCGCGGAACCGATGATGCATGCCCGATCCTGTCGGGTCGGCATCGTCGGATCCGCGGCGTCTCACGAGGAGGACATGCGCGCGGGGCTCAGCCCTGCTCAGGCTCGGCCAGCTCCACCTCGGTGACGGTGAGCTCGTGCACGGTCTCCCCCTGGCCCACGAGTTCCAGGGCACGCGAGCGAGTCGCGGCGCGGATGTCGCCCAGAGCGGCCTCCACGTGGCTCAGCGCCTCGTTCGGACCCGTGACGCGGGCCGAGAGCACCTCGGTGCGCTGCTTGACCTTGGCCTCGGACTTCGCGCGGCGCAGTCCGGCCAGAACCTCAGCCACCGAAGGCAGGATCGCCGGGTTGCCGTGGACGGACTCCAGCGCCTCGGCGCTGGGCCAGGCGGCACGGTGCACCGAGCCCTCGCGCCACCAGCGCCAGACCTCGTCGGTTGCGAAGGGCAGCACCGGGGCGAAGAGCCGCAGCACCGCATCCAGCGTGGTGGCCAGAGCGGCGCGGACCGAGGCCTGGGCCTCATCGCCGCGGGCACCGTAGGCCCGGTCCTTGACCAGTTCCACGTAGTCGTCGGTGAACCGCCAGAAGAAGGACTCCACCCGCTGCAGCGCACGGGCGTAGTCATAGGCCTCGAAGGCGTGGGTCGCCTGTTCCACCACCTCGCGCAGCTCGGCGATGAGCGCCCGGTCCAGCGGCTCGGCCAGCACGTCGGCGTCCTCGCCTCGGGTGACGATGTGCTCCTCGGTGACCCCGAGGTTCAGTGCGAACTTCGAGGCGTTGAGCAGCTTGATCGCCAGACGACGGCCGATCTTCATCTGGGCGACCTCATAGGCAGTGTCGGCGCCCAGCTTGGCCGAAGCCGCCCAATAGCGGACCGCGTCGGAGCCGAACTGCTCCAGCACGTCGTCGGGGACGACCACGTTGCCCTTGGACTTGGACATCTTCTTCCGGTCCGGGTCCAGGATCCAGCCGGAGATGGCGGCATCCGTCCACGGGGCGGAGTCGTTGAGGGTATGGGCCCGCACCACGGAGGAGAACAGCCAGGTGCGGATGATGTCGTGCCCCTGGGGCCGCAGGTCGAACGGGAACACCTTGGCGAAGAACTCGTCGTCGTGGCTCCACCGGCCGGCGATGTGCGGCGTCAGCGAGGAGGTCGCCCAGGTGTCGAGGACGTCGGCCTCTCCGACGAAGCCTCCGGCCTGGCCGCGCTGGGACTCCTCGTATCCAGGAGCGACGTCCGTGGTGGGGTCCACCGGAAGCTGCGCCTCGTCGGGCAGGATCGGACGGTCGTAGTCGGGTTCTCCCTCGGCGTCCAGCGGGTACCAGACGGGGATCGGCACGCCGAAGAACCGCTGACGGGAGATCAGCCAGTCGCCGTTGAGCCCTTCCACCCAGTTCTCGTAGCGGGAACGCATGAACGCGGGGTGCCAGTCGATCTCGGCGCCGCGGCGCAGCAGCGCCTCGCGCCGGTCGGCATCGCGGCCGCCGTTGCGGATGTACCACTGCCGGGAGGTCACGACCTCCAGCGGCTTGTCGCCCTTCTCGTAGAAGTGCACCGCGTGCGTGATCTTCTCCGGCTCGCCGTCGAGCAGACCGGCCTCGCGAAGCAGCTCCACGACGGCCTCCTTGGCAGAGTGGACGGTCTTGCCGGCCAGCTGCTCGTAGTGCGCGCGACCCTGCTCCGAGGAGATCCACTCCGGCGTCTCGCGGGAGAGCCGGCCGTCTCGGCCGACGACGGTGCGGGTCGGCAGCTGGAGCTCGCGCCACCAGGTCACGTCGGTCATGTCTCCGAAGGTGCAGATCATCGCGACGCCGGAACCCTTCTCCGGGTCGGCCAGCTGGTGGGCCTTGACCTCGACGGCGACATCGAACAGCGGCGAGGTCACGGTGGTGCCGAAAAGGTGCTGGTACCGCGCGTCCTCCGGGTGCGCGACGAGTGCGACGCAGGAGGGCAGCAGCTCGGGACGGGTGGTCTCGATGAAGACCTTCTCCCCCTGACCGGTGAAGAACGGGTACCGGTGGTAGGCCCCGGGCCGCTCCTTGGCCTCCAGCTCCGCCTGCGCCACGGCGGTCCGGAAGGTGACGTCCCACAGCGTCGGGGCCAGTGCCGTGTAGGCGTGGCCGTTCTGGACGTCCCGGATGAACGCGCGCTGGGAGATCGCCCGGGTGCTGTCGTCGATGGTGCGGTAGGTCTGGGTCCAGTCCACGGAGAGCCCCAGGCGGGAGAACAGGTCCTCGAAGACCTTCTCGTCCTCGACGGTGAGCTTCTCGCAGAGCTCGATGAAGTTGGGCCGGGAGATGACGTCCCAGTCCCGCTGATTCTTCGCAGGGCTCGACGGCGGCGTGTAGTCCGGGATGTAGGGCTTGGAGGGGTCGCACCGGACCCCGTAGTAGTTCTGCACCCGGCGCTCGGTGGGCAGGCCGTTGTCGTCCCAGCCCAGCGGGTAGAAGACGTTCTTGCCGCGCATGCGCTGGAAGCGGGCCAGCACGTCGGTCTGAGTGTAGGAGAACATGTGCCCCACGTGCAAGGAGCCGGAGGCGGTGGGCGGCGGCGTGTCGATCGAGTAGACCGCGGAGCGCTCAGTGTCCTCCTCGAACCGGTACACCTGTTCCTGGGTCCAGGCGGCGCCGAGCTTCTCCTCCAAGCCTTCCAGCGCGGGACGGTCCGGGACCTGCGGGGTCTTCACCGACGCCGTCGCGGTCGCTGCGGTCTCGGGACGTGCGGTCTCGATGACGGGCGAGTCTGTGCCCAAGTTCTGTTCAGCCATGCCTGCCATTGTTCCATGTCCGCCGGCCGCATTAGGGCGTGTTGCTAAAGGGTGGAGCGTCGGTCGTCGGCGAGTCTGTCCTTGTGGCACGCAGAGAGATATCTGACGAGACTTGGGCAGTGATCGGCC
>NZ_BAAAVT010000020.1:0-53304 GCF_039534665.1 Nesterenkonia aethiopica
AACTCAGCGGGATATCCTCTTCGTCCCATGTGGCACTCCAATGCTCGGGACACCAGAATCCACGAAATCCAAACTCCTCGGAACTCAGGACGGACCATTGTGTCAGCGGACGAGCAGGAGAACCAAGAATTCACGGGCAATTGGCTCCGCCAACCCGAACTGAGCAGCATAAGAGGGCGCTACGACCTCTGAAACCCAGAATGCAGGCCTTGACGGCCGGGCGATGATGCCTCGGCGGCGGAGTCGCCTCGACGCGGATCAGTCGATCAGGTCACGTACGGCGATGACCTCGTCGCGCCCCGGACCCACACCCACGCCCGAGATCCGCGTGCCGCTCATCTTCTCCAGAGCCAGCACATAGTCACGGGCGTTGGCCGGCAGATCATCCAGGGTCCGCGCCTCAGAGATGTCCTCAGTCCATCCGTCGAAATGCTCGAAGATGGGCTTCGCGTGATGGAACTCTGTCTGCGTCATCGGCATCTCGTCATGCCGCACTCCGTCGACGTCGTAGGCCACGCACACGGGGATCCGTTCGATTCCGGTCAGGACGTCCAGCTTGGTGAGGAAGTAGTCGGTGAAGCCGTTGATGCGGGCAGCATGCCGGGCCATGACGGCGTCGAACCATCCGCAGCGTCGCGGCCGACCGGTGTTCACGCCGAACTCGCCGCCGGTCTTCTGCAGAAACTCGCCCCACTCGTCAAACAGCTCCGTGGGAAACGGGCCCGCACCGACACGGGTCGTATATGCCTTGACGATGCCGACGGACCGGTTGATACGCGTGGGACCGATGCCGGTCCCCACTGAGGCACCGCCGGCTGTGGGGTTCGACGACGTCACGAACGGATAGGTGCCATGGTCGACGTCGAGGTAGGTGGCCTGACCTCCCTCCATGAGGACGACCTTGCCCTCGTCGAGCGCGTCGTTGAGCAGCAGCGTGGTGTCGACGACCATCGGCCGCAGGCGGTCCGCGAAGGAGAGGAAGTACTCGGCGATCTCATCGACCGTGATGGAACGTCGGTTGTACAGCTTGACCAGCAGCTCGTTCTTCTGCCGCAGGGCGCCGTCGATCTTCTGCCGCAGGATCGACTCGTCGAAGATGTCCTGCACACGGATTCCGAGACGTCCGACCTTGTCCATGTAGGCGGGCCCGATGCCACGGCCGGTGGTACCGATGGCCCGCTTGCCCAGGAACCGCTCGGTGACCTTGTCCATCGTCTGGTGATAAGGGGCCACCAGATGAGCATTGGCCGAGATGCGCAGGCGGGACGTGTCCGCGCTGCGAGCCTCCAACCCCTCGATCTCCTCGAAGAGGGCCTCCAGGTTCACCACGACACCGTTGCCGATCACCGGCACCGCGTTCGGGGAGAGGATTCCCGCCGGCAGAAGCTTCAGCTCGAACTTCTCCCCCCCGACGACCACTGTGTGGCCTGCGTTGTTCCCACCATTGGGCTTGACCACATAGTCGACGCGTGAGCCGAGCAGGTCCGTCGCCTTGCCCTTCCCCTCGTCTCCCCACTGGGCACCGACGATCACGATGGCTGGCATGTCGCTCCTTCAGTGGTCCCCGCTCTGCGCCGGGACGTCTCGACGTCAGTGCCGTCCCCTTACGCCGACGACACCGTCGGAAAGTCTACCAACGCAGGTATGACACCCTGATCTCGCGCCGACGATCCTGGACGTTTCGCCGCCCACTGAGATTCAAGCCAGTCGGCCCCCGGAGGCCTCCAGGTAGCAGCCTGCACACAGCGACTCGTACCAGACGTCCTCGCCGTCGATGGCCACCTGGTCACCGTCGAAGATGATCCTCTCCCCCGCCCGTCGGGTGTTGAAGACCGCCTTGGCGCCGCAGCGGCAGATGGTCTTCAGCTCCTCGAGGGAGTGCGCGATGTCCATCAGTCGGCCCGAACCGGGGAAGGACCGGGTGCGGAAGTCGGTGCGGATCCCGTAGGCCAGCACCGGGACACGGTCCAGCACGGCGATCCGCAACAGGTCATCCACCTGCTGCTCGGTGAAGAACTGGGCCTCATCCACCAACAGACACGCCACCGGCTTCACTCCGCGGCGCAGAGCGCGGGACTCGGCATCGTCGACGTCGTCCAGCAGGGTGCCTGGAGCGCTGGCCCCCGCATGCTGATGGAACAGCTCCCGCAGGTCCACGCCCGGAGGGACCAGGAAGTCCACCGACCGGGTCACCCCCAGGCGGGAGACGATCTCGTCGGCGCCCTTGGTGTCCAGATCCGGCTTGGCCAGCAGCACCCGCTGCCCACGCTCCTCATAGTTGTAGGCCGCCTGGAGCAGACCCGTGGACTTCCCAGAGTTCATCGCCCCGTAGCGGAAATAGAGCTTGGCCACCCTCGTCCTCTCTGAAGCTCCTGCAGGCCCCGCTCATTGTAGAGGGCGGGGCCGGCAGGAGCTCAGAGCCGCCAGCAGCTGCTCACCGGGGTGATCCCGTTCAGCGTCGCCCCTGTGAACAACGCCACACCGGGCATGCTCGCCACGAATCCACCGACATGGGTGGGGACCCCAAGCGTCTCGAACGTCACCCTCACCCCTTCGCCACACCACCGCTGCGCCAGGCCTCTGCCGGTGGAATAGGGGATGACGTCGTCCAGCAGCGAATGGTTGATCTGCACAGGCACTTCGGGAGCCCGACCGTCCCCCAACCTTTGCGCCGCCACTGCAGAGGCGAGGGGCTCGTCCTGGATCAGCTCGTTGAAGCCACGGCTATCGACGGTCAGTGTGGCGGTGTCCACGAACATGTGGCTGATCAGCGCGGAGACCGTGCACTGGCCGGAGGCCTGCTCCAGCCGGGCCAGCCCCTCCTCATTGAGGAACTCCGCGGGGTTCAGCCCCTCCGACTCCACCAACCCGCCGAGCGCGAACAGGAGGAACGCGTTGTACAAGCTGCTGTCGATCATGTCCCCGACCTCGAACAGGTCTGCCGGCACCGCCCCGGCCGCTCCGGAGATCAGGTTCAGCTCCGGTGCGTGCTCATGCGCCGTCTCCAGGGCCGCAGCCGCCGCGCCCCCGCCCTGCGAATAGCCACGGATGTGCACAGGGCTGTCCGGTCCGAGCGCCACTCCCTCGGCCTGCTGGGCCGCGCGGGCAGCATCGAGCACCGCATGCGCCTGGTCCACCCGGTTCATGAACGTGTGCGTACCCTCAACGCCCAGCCCGATGTAGTCCGGCATCACGACGGCGTAACCCGCCTTCAACGCCGAGGCCACACCCAGACCCTCGTACTCAGTGCCGGCGGCCAGCTGCCGGCTCGGGGCGCACTGATCGCCCAAGCCTTGGGTGCCGGGCGCGTGGACGATCAGCGGTCGCTGCGGATCGTCGCCGCCGCGGCGCGGCTCCAGGACCGTGGCGACGGCGGCTCGGGCCTGCCCGTTGGAGTCGGTGGTGCGGTACATGATGCGGGTGACTTCGGCGTCGTGCTCGATCAGCCCGATGGGGTCCAGGTAGAACGTGGCGGGCTGCTGGCGGATCAGCGTGCCGTCCTGGTCCGGGAGCTCCGCGGGCACGGCGTAGAAGTCCTCGTCGGTGCCCTGCGCCAGATCCTCAAGGGCGGCTGCGTAGTGCACATCGTCCTCCGTCAGCTCCGCAGAGGACTCGACGGCGGCTTCAGCCTCCTCGACGGTGACGTCGCCGGGGACCTGCTCAGCGATCAGGTCGGCGTCGTCGGCCTCCTGCCTCTGCTGCCACAGCTGCTGCAGCTCGGCGAGGTCCTCCTCAGCGGGGTACTCCTCCGGCTCGGCGGAGGCCGCAGGCATCACCGCCAGCAGAAGCGCGGCGGCCGACAGCGCGGCACCTGCCCCACGGGCCAGGCGTCTCCCTCCCCGGGGCGGGTAGCCAGCGGACGGTCCGCCGGGTGTCCGGCGACGGGGCCAGGGCGTCACAGAGTTCGTCATCGAGCCTCTCCATCAGTGCGGGATCAGAACCGGAGCACTCATTACCCACGGGTGTGACCCGTGAGTAATCAGTGATCCGAATCACATACTACTGGGAGGCGCGAGCCCTGGGAAGACCCGGGAGCCCCCGGGCCTCAGCGGTGCAGCTGGGCGATCTGCTCCGGCGCGGAGGGATCACAGTCCCGCAGGAAGGTCTGGATCCGATGGATCTCCTCGGTCTCGCCGATCGCCGTGGCGGCCTGCCCCAGCGCGGCCAGCGACCGCAGGAAGCCCCGGTTCGGCTCATGGGACCACGGGACCGGGCCGGAGCCACGCCACCCCGAGCCGCGCAGCGCATCCAGTCCCCGGTGATAGCCGACCCGGGCGTAGGCGTAGCCCTCCACGGTGTACCCCTGGGACAGCGCGTCCTCGGCCAGCAACGCCCAGACCAAGGACGACTCCGGGTGCTTGGCGGCCAGGTCCACGGGCTCCTCACCGGCGGCGAGTGACTCCGTGACCTCGGGCTCGGCCGGCAGCAGCGTGGGCTCCGGCTCCATCAGGTTGCGTCCGACGATGCTCATGGCTGCCATCCTACGCGGCTCCCCAGCCCTCACGCGCGGATGATCCCCCGCTCTGACGCCACCCGAACCGCCGCAGTCCGGTTGTCCGCTCCAAGCTTCTGGTAGATGTGCACCAGGTGCGTCTTCACCGTCGCCACGGAGATGAACAGTTGGCGAGCGATCTGCTGGTTGGACAGCCCTGTGGCCAACAGCTCCAGCAGCTCCACCTCACGGGTGCTCAGCGAAGTGCTGTCACCCCGCATTCTGCCCATCAGCCGGGCGGCGACGGCGGGAGCCAGTGCCGTCCGCCCCGCGGCCGCATCGTGGACCGCTCGATGGATCTCCTCCGGGGCGGCGTCCTTGAGCATATACCCGCTCGCCCCAGCCTCCACCGCGGCCAGAATGTCGGCCTCCGTGTCGTAGGTGGTCAGGATCAGCACCGGAAGTCTGGGGCACTGCTGCCGCAGCTGACGAGTCGCCGCAACCCCGTCCATACCCTCCCCCATCTGCAGATCCATCAGCACAAGGTCAGGACGGCGCCCCTCCGTGACGAGCCGGGCGACGACGTCGAGGGCCGCTTTCCCGTCCGCCGCCTCAGCCACCACTCGGATCTTCGGATCCTCACTGAGCATCGCGCGCAGACCCGCTCGGACCACCGGGTGATCATCGACCAACACTGCGCTCAGCCCGTCACCGGGCTGAGCACCGCCCTCGGCTCCGGGACTCTGCCTCACTCCGCCCATCGCTCCACCTCCCCTGGCAGCTCCTGAGGCTGCGGGGGCTCCTGCCCCAGGGGAATGCGTATGGACACCGCCGTTCCCGAGCCGGGGGAAGACTCTACGTGCAGCTGGCCGCCCTGGGCCGCGACACGGTCGCGCAGCGCCCCGAGGCCGACGCCGGTGCCCATGGGGCGCTCGGCGCCGGAGGCAGGGGGCACCCCGACCGTCGCGTGCTGATCGAA
The DNA here is from genome assembly GCF_039534665.1 of Nesterenkonia aethiopica. Lineage (NCBI taxonomy): Bacteria > Bacillati > Actinomycetota > Actinomycetes > Micrococcales > Micrococcaceae > Nesterenkonia > Nesterenkonia aethiopica. The sequence continues at coordinate 5,412 of NZ_BAAAVT010000020.1, forward strand.
GCCGACGCCGTCGTCGACGACGTCGACGAGCAAGGCCTCCTGCAGGAACGTCAGCGTGACGGCGGCCGTGTCAGCCTGGGCATGCCGCAACACATTGGCCAGGGTCGCCTGCACCGCCCGCAGCACCAGCATCGCCTGGCTGCCCGCGACGGGTCGGAGACCTCCGCTGACGCGTAGTCGGCACCGCAAGCCCTGTCCCTGTGCGGCCGCCTGCGCTTCGATCTGCCGGCAGGCACGGCGCAGCTCGTCGAGGAGGCCCGGATCCTGCAGCTCACCGGACTGCAGCACGGCGACGAAGCGTCGAGCCTCATCCAGGTTCTCCCCTGCAGTGCGCACCACCGTGCTCAGCTGGTCCCGGGCCTGCGCAACGGAGCCTGAGTCGAGATTGGAACCTGCGGCACGACTCATCAGGACGATGCTCGCCAGCCCCTGAGCGAGCGTGTCATGGATCTCACGGGCCAGCCGCTCCCGCTCGACGAGCGCGCCCGCCTCCCGCTGGGCGGCGACCAGTTCCTGGCGAGCGCGCTGCAGGTCCTCCATCGTCTCCCGAAGCGCGCGGTTCTCCTGATCCATGATTCTGTAGGCCTGCGCCATCAGCCCGGCACAGACGGCTCCGATGATCGGTCCGATCACCGTGGCGGGATGGTCTCCTCCGGGCTGGTTCCAGAGCACGAGGACGACGGCACCCGTGAGACCCGCGACGGCGACGACGGCCCATGGGACGCGCAGCAGGTGCAGGTGCAGGAAGAACAGCGGGAAGGCGACCCAGGCGAAGTCTGCGCTGACGGCCAGCAACCCACCCCACAGGCCGGTGACCACGAACAGCCACACCAGCGTGCCGCCCTGTCCGAGCGCTGAGTCCGTCCGCAGAGGTCCGGTGCTCGACGACGCGGACGTCTTCGCCTCCGAGACGCGCCGTTCCACGAACGTGCCGGCCACGTAGACCGCCGCGAACACCAGCGTCAGTGCGGCTCCGGTGACGCGGATTTCGACGGAGTGAGGACCGTCCAGCAGTCGGATGAGCCCAATGACGAGGAGCACCGCCACGCTGGTGTGCAGACCCACGCGCAGGCTGCGCAGGATCACCACACCACGCCCTGCCCGTGGATGCTCATCCGGCCTCAGCATCCCCCCATCGTATGCGGGCGAAGACATCAGGGCATCAACCGAACGGTTGACCGGCACCTCCACCTTTCGGAGGCCGAGGCTCCACCACCCAGGCGATGGAGAACCCGCACTCGCGAAGGAGAGTGGAGGAAGACACGGCGGATGCCCTCCGCCCCGACCGACCAGCGAGGTCGGAACACCCCTGACGATGATCGGAGATCCTGATGTATCTGGCACTTCGCGAAGTCCGCTTCGCCCGCGGGCGCTTCGCACTGATGGGCACAGTGGTCGCCCTGATCACGCTGCTGCTGGTGATGCTCACCGGGCTGACCTCCGGACTGGCGCGACAGAACGTCGCCGCGATCGACTCGCTGCCGGCGGATCGGATCGCCTTCGGGGATGACGAGCGCGAGCCCAGCTACACAGAGTCCTCCGTCGACGCTGAGCAGCTGGAGACATGGCAGCAGGCCGAAGGCGTGGCCCACGCGGAGCCGCTGGGCATCAGCCAGACCACGGCCGAGGCCGGGAACGCGGTCTCAGTGGCCGTCATCGGACTCGCCGAGGACTCCCGAATGACGCCAGACGGCGAGGCGGCACCGAGTGTGGATCAGACGGTGGTCTCCGAAGAGATCAGCGAGGACCTGGGGCTGACAGTCGGCGATCCGGTGACGGTCAACGGCCAGGAACTCACGGTCAGCGCCGTGACTCCTACCCAGTGGTACAGCCACACCCCGGTGATGTGGACCGCACTGGCGCAGTGGCAGGAGCTCTCCCCTCGCGGCGATGCCGATGCCGTCGGCACCGTCCTGGCGATCACCGCACAGGACGACGCCTCCCCGACCCTCGATGAGCAAGCGGTGGATGACGCCGCCGGCACGTGGAGCATGACCCCCACAGAGAGCTTCGACGCGCTGGCGTCCTACTCCTCCGAGAACGGTTCGCTGACGCTGATGCAGGTCATGCTCTATCTGATCTCCGGTCTGGTGATCGCGGCGTTCCTCACCGTGTGGACCGTCCAGCGCACCCGGGACATCGCGGTGCTCAAAGCTCTCGGAGCCTCCACCGGCTATGTGCTGCGCGATGCTCTGGCGCAGGCCGCCGTGGTGCTCACTCTCGGTGCGAGCATCGGTGGTCTCGCCGGGTGGGCCGGCGGTCTCGCCACCAGCGGGGCAGCGCCTGTCGAACTCACCATGCTGACGACTCTGGCGCCCGCGGCCGGAGTCCTCCTCACCGGGCTCGCCGCCGCCGTTCTCGCTGTCCGCCGGGTCACCCGGGTGGACCCCCTCCTCGCACTCGGCGGCAGCTGATCCGCGCCCGCACTGTCCATCACCCTTCCATCTCATAGGAACACGCATGCCCACATCACCATTCACCTCGGACCAGACGGCATCGGCCGTTCCCTCTGACACCAGCTCCCGCACCGTCCCGGCACACGCGCCGACAGCCCTCGAGCTGGACGGTGTGACCCTCACCTACCCGGACGGCGCAGGGACGCTCACCGCTCTGGACGAGGTCTCGCTCCGCGTCGGCGCGGGTCAGATGCTCGCCCTCGTCGGTCCCTCCGGGTCCGGAAAGTCCAGTCTGCTCGCCGTCGCGGCCACTCTGGTCCAGCCTCAGCACGGTGTGGTGAGCATCGCCGGACGCGATGCCGCCCAGCTCAGCCGCCGAGGCCGCGACCGGCTGCGGCGCGACGAGATCGGCATGATCTTTCAGCAGCCCAACCTGCTGCCGTCGCTGACGTCGCGTGAGCAGCTCATCATTGCTGAAGACATGAGGGGCGGCGCCCGTCGGTCGGCCGCGGCCAGGGCCGACGCCCTGTTGGAGGAGGTCGGCCTGACCGACGCCGCCGGACGGAGACCTCATGAGCTCTCCGGAGGAATGCGCCAGCGTGTCAACATCGCTCGCGCCCTGATCGGCTCGCCGTCGGTGCTGCTGGTGGACGAACCGACGGCCGCTCTGGACCACGACCGTTCTCTGACCGTGGTGCAGCTGCTCGCGAGACTGACGGCCGAGCATCAGGTGGCCACCGTGATGGTCACCCACGACACCGAGTACGTGCCGGTGGCCGACGCCGTGGCCACGATGCGTGACGGCGCTCTGTCCCGCCCCGAACCGACCGACACCGGAAAGACCTCATGGAACTGAGCTCCTCCAGCCCTGGGCCTCAGCTGGGCGACCGGCGAGCATCCCGTGGGGTCTCCTCAGGTCGGAGGAGTGCCGAGCACAGGACCGTCACCGGAGTCATCAGCACGCACCGACGCCCGCACCTGCTTCTTCGGCGCCCCGTGGATGACCCGATGACGGATCCAGGCCGAGATCTGGTCGATGATGATGGTGACCACGATGATCACCACCAGGGTGATGCCGATGCGGTCCCAGGCACGCACGTTGAACAGGGCCGAGAGCAGGGATCCGATGCCGCCTGCCCCCAGCACACCGAGGATCGCCGAGGCCCGGATGTTGACCTCGAAGCGGTACAGCCAGATGGCGATCACCTCCGGCATCACCTGCGGCAGCACCGCCCAGCGGATCATCTGCACCTTGGTGGCCCCGGCGGCGCGCGAGGACTCCAACGGCCCCGGATCCACCCCCTCGATCGCCTCCGAGATGAGTTTCGACAGAGTGCCGATGGAGCTCACTCCCAGGGCCAGCGCACCGGCCAGCGGCCCGAGGCCGAAGATCGGCAGCATCACCGCGATGGCGAACACGATCTCCGGCACCGCGCGGATCATCGAGAGGATGAACCGCACCACCGCATACAGGGGCAGCGGCGTCATGTTCCGCGCGGCCAGAAAACCCATGGGCAGGGAGAACAGCGCCCCCACCACGGTGCCGATCCAGGCGATCTGCACCGACTCCAGCATGTCGGAGAATGCCGTGGTCCACGCCGCCTGCACCTCCGGGGTCAGCGGCTGAAAGACTCCCTGAACCATCAGCGTGGAGTAGTTGAGGAAGTTCGCGGGGAAGTCGGCCAGCCGAGAGAAGTTCGCCCCCGTGGTGGAGACGGCTGCGATGAAGAGGATCCCGAAGGCCAGCATCCCCAGGTTCCATCCCAACTTGGAGGGCTTCACCGGACGGGCGTCCAGACGATCCGGGGCGAAGCGAGGACCGCCGTCTGCGCCGGAGGAGCTCAGCGACTGCCCGCCAGGCACGTGGGAGTCGCTCATGTCAGCCTCCGTCGGATGGTCAGGGACAGGAAGTCCACGGCCAGCACCACGACCACCAGGGCGATCATGATCGCCGAGATGTTCTCATAGGCGAAGCGCGAGAGCTGCACGCTGATGATCGAGCCGATGCCTCCCGCGCCCACGATCCCGAGGACCACGGAGGCGCGGATGTTCAGCTCGAAGACGTAGAGGCTGTAGGACAGGTATCCGGGGAGGATCTGCGGCACCACAGCCACCCGGTCGCGCTGCAGCAGGTTCGCCCCCGAGGCGTCGGCGGCCTCCAGCGGACCGCGGTCCACGGCGTCGATGGTCTCACCGGTCAGCTTGGCGATGATGCCGATGTTGAGCATCACCAGCGCCAGCACACCGGCCATGGGTCCGGCGCCCCCGGCGGTGCCGCCCAGCATCGCCACGAACAGCAGGCCGTACCCGATGTCCGGGATGGACCGGATCACCGAGTTCAGCGCCTTCACGAACTGGGAGACCCCCGTGCTCGGGCTGGAGACCGGGGAGGCCAACATGGCCAGCAGCAGGCCGATGCAGCACCCCACGGTGGTGGCGACCACCGCCATGGCGAGGGTGACCAGCCACGCGTCGGAGACCCGCCAGATGAACGCCCAGTTCGGGTTCAGGAATCCCTGCAGCACCGGTTCGGCGCGGTGCAGGTCCTCCCACAGCGGGGACAGCGTGAATCCGATCCCGGAGCCGCCCCACCAGGTCACCCCGATCACGGCCAGCGCGCCGAGGATCGGCAGCGTGCCGGTGCGGGTGCGCCAGCCCAGGAGCAGCACGGCCACCAGCGCCAGGGCGCCCAGCGCCGGATACAGGGGCACCCGACCCACACCGATGTCGAGGACCAGCGTGGACGAGGAGGTGGCCAGGAAGAACAGGATCAGCAGGACGACGACGGCGGCCAGGCCCAGGTAGCCCGTCACACTGGGACGCGGCTTCTCCGGTCGGTCCGCTCCGCCGGAGGCCGGAGGTCCCCCGGGTGCGGAGGGCGGTGCAGTGACGGTGACGCTCACCGGCCAGCACGCTCCGCCGGTGAGGCGGCCGATCCGCCGCCCTCGACCTCAGGTCCTTCCTCGGGTCCGTCCTCGGCGCCCAGGGCCTCGTCCACGCTCACCGGAGCGTCGGGGGCGACGTCCTCAGCCGTCAGGGACCGCTGGTAGACGCCCTCGATGGCAGCATCGGTGGCGGCCTCCACGGGGCCATCGAAGACGACCTCCCCGCCGCGCATGCCGATCACCCGGTCTGCGTACCGGCGCGCCATGTCCAGGTGGTGGAGGTTCACGATGGTGGTGATCCCCAGTTCCCGGTTGATGCGTCGCAGGTCCTGCAGCACCTGGTGCGCGGTGGGCGGGTCCAGGGAGGCCACCGGCTCGTCGGCGAGGATCACCTCGGGATCCTGGGCGAGCACCCGGGCGATCGCGACCCGCTGCTGCTGTCCCCCGGAGAGTGCGGAGGCCCGGTTGTAGGCCTTCTCCACGATGCCGACGCGCTCCAGCGACTGGAAAGCGATCTCCTTGTCGGCCGCCCTGTACCAGCCCAGCAGCGAACGCCAGGAGGAGGTCTGGGACGACCGACCCACCAGCACGTTGGACAGCACGGAGATCCGGCTGACCAGGTTGAAGGACTGGAAGATCATGCCGACCCGGGAACGCAGGCGGCGCAGCTGCCGGCGGGAGGAGGGGTCGACGACCTCGTCGCCGACGGTGAGGGTGCCCGAGGTGTAGGGCACCAGGCCGTTGATGGTACGGATGAGGGTCGACTTTCCCGCGCCGGAGAGGCCGACGATCACGACGAACTCTCCGGCCTCGATGTTGAGGTCGACCTTCTTGAGGCCTGGGAAGCCGCCGGGGTAGACGACATCGACGTTCTCGAATCTGATCATGGAGTTTCCTGTGGACCGTGTCGCGGGAGGTCCCGACCGGCGGTGCGCCGGTCCGGACCTCCCGCGACAGGGGGACGACGGCTGGCGACGTCGCCCGGACGGGGTCGGATGGGCTTACTCGTCGCCGAAGTTCGCGGCCACATCACGGGCGGCGTCGAGAGCGTCGATGTTGGCCTCCACGAGGTCGTCGATCTCATAGACGTCGAAGAGGACCTCCTGACCCTCCTCGGACTCGGTGAGCGCCAGGAAGCCGTCGGTGATCTGCTGCTTCTCCTCGTCGCTGAGGTCAGCGGCGAGGGCGATCCCGTCATTGGGGATGTCCTCGCTCCAGGCGAAGACGACGACCTCGTCGCCGACGTCCTCCTGCTCCTCCACCACGGACTCCCGGGCGTCGTCGAAGCTGACCCCGATGCTGATCTCGCCGTTGTAGACGTTGAGCACCGAGTTCGGGTGGCCCCCGGCGAACTGGGCGTCGATGTCGCTGAGCGGGTCGAAGCCGTTGAGCACCTCCAGCTGGGTGGCCGGGTAGTAGTAGCCGGAGGCGGAACCCTCGTCCACGAAGGAGATGGTCTCGCCCTCCTCGATCAGCTCAAGCGCCTCCTCCCCGACCGGTCCGGACTCGGCGGTGTCGGTGCCGTTGCAGAACAGCATCTCGTAGCCCTGGCCGGTCTCCGCCATGACGGGCTCGTCCAGGCAGTAGGTGTCCGGATCATTGGTGAACCACTGGGTGACGTAGGTGTCGGAGCCGTAGCGCACGGACTGGAGCACGGCCTCGGCATCGGCCTGATCGATGGCCTGGACCAGCGCGATCGGGCCGAACATGCCGATGTCGGCCTGCCCGGTCTGCATGGCGGTGACCAGTCCCGCATAGTTGTCGGTGATGTACGGCTCGACATCGCGGTCCAGCTCCTCGGCGAGCAGCTCCGCCAGCGCGTCGGCGTCCTCGACGAGCTGGTCCATGTCCTGCGAGGGGACCAGGCCGAGCACGAGGGCGTCCCCGTCTCCGCCGTCGCCGCCGTCATCGGAGTCCGCGACGCAGCCGGCCAGAGCGAGCGTGAGCACGCCGCCGACGGCGAGTGCGGAGGTGGTCTTGATGCGCATGAGTGATTCCTTGTCGATCATGATGCCGGTGGCTGCCGGACCTGCACATCGATAGAGACCCCCAGTGCACCGTCCGGCAGGCTCCTCGTCCCGAGCCGCGGCACCGCGTGCCTGAGCCTCGTGTCGAGAGCCTCATCCGGGCACGCCGCACCTGACGCGGGGCGCGAGTCTGATCCTCACTCTAGAGCGGAGAGATGGGCCTCACAAGCCACGGAAGGGGCGTTTGATCAGGTGTCACACAGTGTTCACATGCCTGGCGGAAGCCCGTGATGCCGCTCACGACGTCGGCATGAGCGGCATCACGTGACCTGCGAGTAGGTATCGGCGCTGGTCAGCGCCTTGCGCGCGCTCGCGCCCAGGACCTGATGATCGGCGCGGCATCGGCGAAGTCCTGGACGCGATGATCCGGCTCTCCGAGTCCGGTGGCGAATCTGTCGATCAGCAGCGTGGTGCCGCCCAGGGCCGCGAGGTGCTCATGATCGTTGCGCCAGATGTCCCCCACCGAGAGGATCTCCTGCGCCGGCACGGGCTCCTCCCCGCCGATCAGCTCCCCGGCCCGACGCAGGACCTCCGGCATGCCGAAGGGCTTCCGAGAATCTGTGATGACGGCGTCGAAGGCCTCGGTGAGCCCGAGCGTCTCGAGCCACGGGCCGAATGCGGCGGCGGGGGCGTTGGTGGCCAGCACGACGCCGGCCTCCGCACGGACCTCGTCGAGCAGCTCGGCCAGGCCTGCAGGCGCGTGGACATCGGTGGTGCCCAGCCCGCGGGCCAGGAGGTCCTCCCGTCCGCCCAGGAAGGCCTGGCCGGCGTCGGCGTCGCTGAGACCCCGCTGGCGGGCCAGCAGCTGGACCAGCTGATAGCCGTCCTGGACCGGCCAGGAGACCGGGTGGGCGCTGGGGGCTCGATGCGGCTCCGCACCCCGTTCGACCGGTTCCTGGTCCACGCCGCAGGGGAAGCCGGTCTCATCGAAGGCGATGTCGGCGGCGAGCAGGTCCTCGACGGCGAGGGCATGCGCGACGGCGGCCTCCACGCCTCCCTCCTCCCCCCGGGCGGCGAGGATCGCGTCCACGCGGCGAGCATAGGCGAGCACGGGGTCGTCGCCGAGGCAGACGGTGCCGTCGAAGTCGAGGAGCAGCAGGCGGCGGCGCGGTGTGGAGGGTGTCGTCGTCACATGCCTCAGCCTAGCCCGCGACGGGTGCGGCCCGGGAGGCGGCGGGGAGCTCGCCGCGGAGGCAGAAACGGCTCAGGACCGAGACGTGGGCGTCCACCGAGTCCAGCGCGGGCATCGGCGCCTCGGCCGGCGGGATCAGGATGCCGATCTCGGTGCAGCCGAGCACGACCGCATCGGCGCCGCGGGCCTGCAGCGCCGTCATCGCCGCGAGGAAGTCGCTCCGCGCCGGATCGGTGAAGTGGCCCTGGGTGAGCTCGTCGAAGATCCATCGGTCCAGCGTCCGGCAAGTCTCGGGGTCGGGCACGACGACGTCGATCCCGTGGGCTGCGAGCCGGGCGCGGTAGAAGTCGTCCTGCATGGTGCGGGCGGTCCCCAGGATGCCGAGCGTCCCATGACCCGCGAGGCGAGCCTCCTGAGCGACGGCGTCGGCGATGTGGATCAGCGGCACGTCCACGGACGCCTCCACGGCAGGGGCGACTTTGTGCATCAGGTTGGTGGCGATGGCGAGCGCCTCCGCCCCACCGGCGACGAGCCGCTGCGCTGCGGCGGCGAGCACATCTCCGGCCGTCTCCCAGCGGTCGGCGACCTGGAGGGCGCGGATCTCGGCGAAGTCGGCGGAGTCGATGAGCAGCGGAGCCGAGGCGTGGCCCCCACGAGCGTCAGCGACAGCCGTGTTGAGGCCGCGGTAGTACTGCACGGTGGAATGCCAGCTCATGCCTCCGAGCAGACCGATGCGATGCATGATGAATCCTTCCCTGTGGATGCCCCGGGCGGCGCAGGCCACACACGCCCTGACGACATCACCATCATGTTTCCTTGGGGTGATGACCGGTAGGCCCGGTCATGATGCCCCGAGGCATAAGCTAGACTTATGGAAGACTCCGAAGGGACCGCCGCGGCCCATGACAATCACCAGAACAGGAATGGCGCCGCCGACTCGGCCAGCCCCGCGACCCGCCCGCTCGCCGTCGACCTGGGCGACGAGTTCACCGACGCGGAGCTGGACCCCGAGGCGCTGCGGGAGCAGGTCAGCCCGGACTATGACCTTCTCCCCGAGGTCGACGCCCCCGGATCGGCTCCCCGTGGCGACCGGATCGGCCGCCACGGCCGCCATCATCACGAGCATCCTGCGCCCCGCCGGGGCGAGGAGGAGCGGCTCGATCTGCGCAAGCTGCTGCTGTTCGAACGCGCCGTCTCCGCCGGCAGCCTCAGCGCCGCCGCCGTCGAACTCGGCTGGTCCCAGCCGGCGGTCTCCCAACAGCTCAGCGCCCTCGAGCGCTCCCTCGGCACCCGGCTGCTCACCCGCACCACCCGTGGCGTGGTGCCCACCCCGACCGGCCGTATCCTGCTCGGCCGCGCCGAAGCCATCCGCGCCCAGGCGCGCGGCGCCCTCGAGGACCTGCGCTCCGCCGTCAGCCCCGTGGACCAGACGCTGCGCATCGCGGCCTTCCCTTCTCTGCTCGGAGGCGCGCTGGCGCCGTCGTTGGAGCAGCTGGTCGGCGGAGGCGGAGGGGGCTTCGAGGTCCTCGAGCACGAGCCCCCGGAAGCCCTCGACCTTCTGCGCCGCGGGCGGGTCGACGTCGCCCTGATCTTCCGCCACGGGCCCGGCGAGGCGATCCCCTCCGGCCACCGGGCAGTCGTGCTGGGCGTGGACCGGCACGCGCTGATCCTCCCGCGCCGGTGGGGGCTGGACCGGGATGTCCGCGAGCTCGCCGATGCCGAAGACCTGCCCTGGGTCGCCGGCTGCCGCCGGTGCACCCAGCATCTGACCCAGGTGTGCGAGGCCGCCGGCTTCACTCCGGCCATCCGTCATGTCACCGATGACCCTCAGGCCATCCAGGCACTCGTGGCCCACGGGCTCGGGGTCGCCCTGATCCCCCGTCTCGCCCTGCGAACCCCCGGGGCCACCGGCTTCGCGGACCGGCTCGACGTCGTCGATCTTCCGCAGCTGGTCCCGCGGGAGATCACGGCCGTGCACCCGGAGAGCTGGACCGGCACAGCCCGCCTCGACGAGCTGATCTCCGCCCTGCGCAGCCGGCTCTGAGCGGCCCCCGCGACGCGGAGGCCCCGAAGGAAAAGCCCCCGAAGGAGAAGCGCCCGGACACACGGGAGGGCCCGCCACCTGACGGTGACGGGCCCTCCCGAGGTGCCGGCCGCGCCGAGAGCCCTCGACGACGGTCAGCCGATCCGGACGCGACTCAGCGCAGGGTCTTGCCTGCCGAGCCGAGCCGCTGCGCGGCCTCGACGATGCGGGCCGCCATGGACTCCTCGGCCTTGGCGCCCCAGACGCGCGGGTCGTAGGTCTTCTTGTTTCCGACCTCGCCGTCCACCTTCAGCACGCCGTCGTAGTTCGAGAACATGTGCCCGGCCACCGGACGCGTGAACGCGTACTGGGTGTCGGTGTCGATGTTCATCTTGATCACGCCGTAGCTCACGGCATCGGCGATCTCCTGCTCCGTGGAGCCCGAGCCGCCGTGGAAGACCAGGTCGAACGGGCTGTCCTTGCCGTACTTGGCGGCGGTCTGATCCTGGATCTCCTTGAGGATCTCCGGGCGCAGCTTCACGTTGCCCGGCTTGTACACGCCGTGCACGTTGCCGAAGGTCAGCGCGGTGATGTAGCGCCCCTTCTCCCCCAGACCCAGGGCCTCGATGGTGGCGGTGGCGTCCTCGACCGTGGAGTAGAGCTTCTCGTTGATCTCGTTCTCCACGCCGTCCTCCTCACCGCCGACGGCGCCGATCTCGACCTCGAGGATCTGCTGGGCCGCGGCGGAGCGGGGCAGCAGCTCCGCGGCGATGCGCAGGTTCTCCTCCAGGGTCTCGGCGGAACCGTCCCACATGTGGGAGTTGAAGATCGGGTCACGCCCGGCCTTGACCTCCGCCTCGGAGGCCTCGAGCAGCGGCAGCACGAAACCGTCCAGCTTGTCCATCGGGCAGTGGTCGGTGTGCAGGGCGATGTTGACCCCGTAGTTCTTGGCGACCTGCTTGGCGAAGGCCGCGAAGCCCAGCGAGCCGGCCACCATGTCCTTGATGCTGGCGCCCGACCAGTAGGCGGCGCCGCCGGTGGACACCTGGATGATGCCGTCCGACTCGGCCTCCGCGAAGCCACGGATCGCGGCGTTGAGGGTCTGCGAGCTGGTCACGTTCACTGCCGGGAACGCGTAGCCGCCGGACTTGGCGGCGTCGATCATCTCGTTGTACTTGTCAGGTGTAGCGATGGCCACGGGCGAACTCCTTCGAGTCGTGGGTCAGAGGGTCTCCCGATCCATCCTAGCCGCGCAGACCCGCACGGCGAGCGGCACAGCTCACTTCGGTCGCGGGTATACCGGGTAACCTGCTGAGGCGACCGCCTGTGACGCCGTGACCGTCACCTCGGGGATTCCTGGTACCGCACTGAACAACGCCTGTATAGAGTGAGACCCATGACACACCTTGCCTCCGGATGGGACCCCCATGACGACGACTTCGCCGTCCCGCTGACCCGAGGGGAGGCGGTCGCGCAACGTCTTCGGGAGGAGATCCTGACCGGACAGCTCCCTCCCGGGGCTCCCCTGCGAGACGCCGAGCTCGCCTCACGGCTCGGGGTCAGCATCACCCCGGTGCGCGAGTCGGTGGCCACGCTCATGGCCGAGGGTCTGGTCGAAGCCCTGCCCAACAAACGACGTCGGGTCTCCGTGCTCACCCAACGGCAGGCCGAGGAGCTCAGCGACCTGCTCGGCACTCTGCTGATCATCGCCGTCGAACGCCTCCCGCTGCCGATGGACGACGATGCGGAGATCTCGGAGAGCCCCGTGGGCGCCGTCGCCGCCGCCGCGCGCCTCATGGCGCAGGCATGCCGGTCAGACACCCGAGACACCGCGGAATCCTCCTACCGCACCTTCGCCTCCACGCTGTTCCGCGCGACCGGCCACACCGAGCTGATCAGGGTCGCCGTCCCGACCCTGCGGCGCACCCTGAGCATGTTCCGGAAGTTCCCGGTGGAGGGCCTGCTCCCCACATGGGCTGCGGCGCTGGACGAACTCGCTGACCATCTCGACGACCTCGAGGGCGCCGAGGACCGGTCACAGGCCGAGGCCGCGAGGAAGGCCGCCACCGAGCGGACCGCTCAGCTGGTGCGAGACGTCCTGGCCCTGGTGCACGACACCGGTGAAGACGACGGTGCGGCCTCCGCGGCAGCGGCCGACGCCGCCGACGACGACTGACCTCGCCCGCGCTGCGCGGGTCAGCGACCGATCGACTCCGTGGCCGCCATGCGCCAGTTGACCATCGCCGCCCCCAGCACAACGGCCGCCGCCAGCAGCGGGGCGAACAGCGCCGTCGAAGTGCCCACGTGCTCGCCGATCTGGCCCACCAACGCCGAGGCAGAGGACTGCCCGACCACGATCCCCGTGGTGGCCACCGTCATCGCGGTGGCGGCACGTCCCCGCGGACTGCGGGCCGAGACCAGACTGAACACCGTCACCAAGGTGGGCCCCAGCCCGATGCCCAGCAGCCCCAGAACCGCCAGCATGCCGCCGAGTCCGGTCACCGACGGCAGCATCGCGGTGCCGACGAGCATCAGCCCGGCGAAGATCAGCCAGCGCGCCCGCAGCGAGAACCGCTCCGGAAACAGTCCGGCACCCAGGGCGAACGCCGCCGAGCCGATCCCCATCACCCCGTAGACCAGACCCGCACTCTCGCCGTGGCCGGCGTCGGTCATGAAGGAGGTCAGGGAGGTCAGCACCGAGCCGAAGAACAGCCCGATCCCGAGCGCGCCCACCAGCACAGTCAGCAGGGATCCGCGGAACAGCTCCCGCACCGGGGCGACGAGTTCCGGCTCGCCTCCCGAGGGGCGCACCTCCTTCGCACTGCGGTGCAGGGCGAAGGACGTCACGAAGACCAGGGTCAGCAGCGCCGCCCCGACCACAGGGGCCGCCGGGCTCACCAGCGCGGCCAGCAGTCCCACGATCATCGGCCCGAAGACGAAAGTGACCTCGTCGGCGGCGGACTCATAGGCCATCGTGCGGCTCAGGATGCGGTTCTGACGGGCCGCCGGCAGCCGACGCAGAATGATGGCCACCAGCCGAGTGCGGGACATCGGCGGAATCTGCGGGGTGGTCGCTCCGATCAGCAGCGCTGCCACCAGCACGGCCCAGTCCGGCAGAGGCGAATAGGCCACCCAGGCCATGGCCAGCAGCGTCACAGTGCTGGCCAGCCCGACCACGAGCACCACGAGCCGCTGGCCCCAGCGGTCCGCGGCCGCACCCACCAGCGGGGCGCACAGGGCCGTGCCCAGGCCCACCATCGCGGAGGTCAGGCCGCCCAGCCCGAGGGAGCCGCGGGCGGAGACCACCAAGGTGAGCACCCCGACGACCATCATCGCGTAGGGGAAGCGCGCGATCAGGGCGATCGGGAAGAAGGACGGGCCGGCCGCACGGACCAGGGTGGGTCCGTCATCAGGGGGAAAGGCCGGGACGTCGCGCCCGGAGGACTGGTCCTGGGAGCCGTTCCGGCGATCGGAGTCGAGAGTCGTCATCGTCGCGCACCTCCTGCAGCGCACACATGGAGCAGTGCCGCCTTGGCGTGCTCCACGATGAGCATCACCAGGTAGATACACAGACTGGTCAGAGTCGAGCCACGCAGGGATTCCCGCGCAAGCCGACAGAACAGTGTACAGGACGTCCCCGCACGCTCAGTCGCGGGAGCCGCTGTTCTCCGGACCCAGGGCATCCAGTGCGGCGAGCAGGTCTGCCCGGTGGCGCGCGTCGTCGAGGTCCACCTGCAGCACGCGGGCCGCGGTGCCGACCACGCGCCGCACGGTGTTGCGATGGAGCCCCAGCTCCCGCGCGGCACCGTCCCATCTGCCGTGATGCAGCAGCCAGCAGTGCAGCACCTCCAGGCACTCCGCTCGGCGGCCGTCGTCGAGCGTCCGCAGCGGAGAGAGCATCCGGTCCGCCAGCGCGGCCCGAGCCTCCTGCGGCACCGCCGCCGCCCACCGCCCCGGCGTGCGCGCCGCAGCGGCGTCCCCCGCCGTGAACTCGGCGGCGGTGACCGAGACGCCCCGCGCCTGGGCCACTGCCGTCAGTGCCACGGCCTCATCCATGGCGACTCCGAGCCGACCCGCGGGCTGGGCACGGCTGACCGCCACCACCCACCCCTGGTCCTCACAGAGCCGCAGACGACGGCGAGACGGCGGGGTCGCCACCAGGGCGCGCAGATGCCGCCCGTCGCGGTCGGCAAGGCCCGCTGAGACGAGGGTGGACCACCAGGCCAGCTCCTCAGGACCGTCCACGGTCACCTCCTCCGAGACCCCGGGCGGGACGGTGCGTGGGGCGGCGACCACGGCGTAGGCGCAACCGTCGGCGTCGACGCCGACCACCTCCCTCAGGAGCTCCGCCGTCTGGTCCTCCGCGGTCTGGCCCTCCGCCGTTTCGCCGGACTCCGGCGTACGCCATGTGCCGGCCCGCGCGGCCTCCCCCGACACCGCACGGGCCGGTGCCGTCGCACCGCGCCCCTGCTGCAGGATCAGGCGCATGGTGAGCTGGTCGACCGCGGCGCTGCGCCGACCGGGGGCCCGCAGAATCAGCTCCAGCAGGTCGCCTGCCAGCATGAGCAGCGTCAGGTCGTACTGGGTCAACGGGCGCGGGGCCACCATCAAGACGACCGGGGACGCGGCCGACGCCGGCGCCGGACCTCGGAGCCTCAGCCTCACCGCTTCGGGCGTCGACAAGCGCGGATCGTCCTCCTGAGCCTGGAGGGCTGTGAAGCGGAGGCGCTCCCGCCCCGCCTCAGGGCGGGAGGCACGCTCCAGCTGCTCCTCACCCACGCCGGGTGGCAGCGTCCCGGACTGCTCGATCAGCCGCCTGCCTCGCAGCTGCACTGCGGTGCCGGTGGCCTCCGCCAGGCGATCCAGGATCTGCCGGACCGGACGTGAGCCGAAGGCCGAGGTGACCATGGAGATGACGCCCCTGCTCGCGGCGGCGGCCTGGGCGACCCGCTCCGACTCCAGCAGCGATGCCAGCGCGACTGTGAGCCGGATGAACGGCACGTCCTCGGGCAGGGCGAGCAGCGGCAGATCATGGGCCTTGCAGGCTGCGATCAAGGCCGGAGGGACGTCGTCGTGGACCGGCATGATCCCGAACAGCAGGGCCGCCACCCCGCCCTCGCGCAGCCGCGCGACGTACTGGTCCACACTCGCCGGGTCCTCGGGCAGCCCCAGCCCCGTGACCAGCAGCAGCTCATCTCCCGCCAGGTAGCGCCGCGGGTCGTCGAGTTCGATCACCGGCGCCGAGGCCACCGGGATGCGCCGGACGGACCCGGGATCCTGCGGGTGGAGGCAGCGGATGCGCAGCTCCCGCTCATCGAGGAGCCGGCCCAGCTCGACCGTGATGCGACCGCGCCGGTGCTCCTCGGAGCGCAGCTGCTCGATATAGGGCAGCTCGTCCGCGGGCGTCATCAGGTCATTCTATCCCTGCAGACGCTAGAACAGGATGCTTCGCCCCAAGACGTCTGTGATGCGTCGCACTAGCATGACACCAGGCGCGCCGACGGGGGCCTCCCGGCGGCGCACAGCCTCGAGACGCTGCAGGAGACACCCTCATGATCCTCGACATCGCGGTGATCGCCGTCTACACCGCTACCATCCTCGGCGTGGGCTGGTGGGGCCTGCGCCGGTCCACCACCAAGAGCGACTACCTCGTGGCCGGACGCCGTCTGGGGACGTTCATGTACTCCGCGGCGATGTCCGCCATCGTGCTCGGCGGAGCCTCCACCGTGGGCGGCATCGGCCTGGGCTACAGCTTCGGCCTCTCCGGAGCGTGGCTGGTCACCGCCATCGGGCTGGGGATCCTGCTGCTCTCGGCGCTGTTCGCCCGGCACATCGTCAAGCTGCGCGTCTACACCGTGATGGAGATGCTGGACCTGCGCTACGGGCCGTCCTCCCGCGTCGTCCCGGCCGCGGTGATGTTCCTGTACACGTTCATGCTCGCAGTGACCTCCACCTTGGCCTACGCCACCATCTTCCACGTGCTGCTGGGCGTGCCGAACTGGGCGGGGATCCTCATCGGCGGCAGCGTCGTGGTCATCTACTCCACGCTGGGCGGCATGTGGTCGATCACGATGACCGACGTGATCCAGTTCGTCATCAAGACGATCGGCATCCTGCTGCTGCTCGCCCCGGTGGCGGTCATCCATGCCGGCGGCTTCGCCGAGATCCGCGAGCGCGTGGGGGACTCCTTCTTCTCGCCCACCGCGATCGGCGGCGCCACCATCGTCACCTACATCATCACCTATACGCTCGGACTGCTGATCGGCCAGGACATCTGGCAGCGGGTGTTCACCGCCCGCACCCCGCGCATCGCCATGATCGGCGGCAGCCTGACCGGGGTGTACTGCATCGTCTACGGGATCGCCGGCGCGGTGATCGGCATGTCCGCCCGCGCCATCTGGCCGGATCTGCCCAACCCGGACGAGGCCTTCGCCACGATCGTCCAGGACGCGCTGCCCACCGGCCTGCGGGGCCTCGTGCTCGCCGCCGCCCTGGCGGCCCTGATGTCCACGGCCTCGGGGGCGCTGATCGCCGCCTCCACCGTGCTGACCACCGATCTCATCCCGTACGCCCGCCACCTGCTGCAGCGCGGTGCCGCCCCGGATCCGACCGAGACGCGGGACCAGGAGGACGTGCGGGGCTACCGCGGCGCCACCCTGCTGCTGGGAGTCGCCGTCATCCTCGTGGCCACCATGGTCACCACAGTGGTGGGCGCGCTGGCCATGGCTTACAACGTCCTGGTCGGCGGTCTGCTCATCGCCATCCTGGGCGGCCTGGTCTGGCGCCGCGGAACCCGTCAGGGCGCCACCTGGTCCATGGTGGTCGGCACAGTGGGCGTCATCGTCACCATGGCCGTCACCGACATCCTCGCCAATGAGCCGATCTACGTAGGTCTCGGCGCCAGCCTGGTGACCTATGTGGTGGTCAGCCTGCTAACTCCACCCACCTCCGAGGAGGTCCACCGGGAATGGGTCCGCCGGCTCAGCCGCAGCGACACCACCACGATGAGCGAGATCCCGCCCCACGATGAAGGAGCACCGACCCGATGACCTCCCCGGACCTTCCCGCCGGCTCCACGGCCGCCGACGACGCCGGCACCCCCGGCACGCTGGGCACCCGCATCGGGGGCGACGTCGTCCTCGAGTCCCTGCAGGCGCTCGGGGCCGAGGGTGTGGTGGGGCTGCCCGGCCAGCACGCCCTGGGGCTGTTCGACGCGCTGCGCCGCTCCGAGCTGCCCTGTCTGGCCGCCCGAGTCGAGAACAACGCCGGCTTCATGGCTGACGGTCTGGCCCGCGTCACGGGGAAGCCCGCACCGCTGCTGCTCTCCACGGGCCCGGGTGCGCTGACGTCACTCGCCGCCCTGCAGGAGTCGGCGGCGTCCTCGGTGCCGGTGCTGGCGATCAGCGCCCAGGTGCCGGTCGCGGGCCTGGGCGGTGGGCGCCACGGGTACCTCCATGAGCTGCCGGACCAGTCGGCGTCGTTCCGAGGGGTCGTGAAGAGCACCTTCACGGTCCGGCGGATCTCCCAGATCCCCTCGGCCCTGGCCGAGGCCTGGACGACGGCGGCCTCCGCCCCCCAGGGGCCCGTGCTGGTGGAGATCCCGCAGGACGTCCTGTTGGAGACGGCCGAGCCGTCCGTGCCGCCGGTGGTGGACCTGACCGCGACGCCGACGGCCCCTCCTGCGCGCGAGGAGCTGGTCCAGCAGGCGGCGGACCTGCTGCGCGGCGCCGAGAACCCGGTGATCCTGGCCGGCGGCGGAGTGGTCCGCGCCGGCGCAGGAGAGTCTCTGCGTCGTCTCGCCGAGGCGCTGCCGGCCCCGGTGGTCACCACGTTCAGCGGCAAGGAGGCCCTGGCCTGGGACCATCCGCTCAACGCGCGCAGCTGGATGGAGGACATCGCCACCACGGAGTTCCTGGAGTCCGCCGACGTGCTCCTGGTGGTCGGCAGCGGCCTCGGGGAGCTCTCCAGCAACTACCACACCTTCGCGCCCCGCGGCCGGGTCATCCATGTCGAGGCCGACCTCGGGAAGGTCACCGCCAACCACACGGGGCTCGGCGTCCACGCCGACGCCGCCGCCGCCCTGTCCGGGATGGCCGCCGCCGTCGAGAGCTCCGGTGCGCCGGACCCGGGGCGACGCACTCGAGCCGAAGAGCGCGTCACCGCCCTGCTGGCCACCGTGGCCCGTCGGCTCGAGGGCCAGGGGCTCGAGAGCGAACGCGCGCTGCTGTCCGGCCTCCGGCAGGCCGCTCCGGAGGGCACCGACACGTTCTGGGACATGACCATCGCCGGGTACTGGGCCTGGTCGGCCTGGGACCCGCGGGATGGACGCTTCGTCTCCGCGCAGGGCGCCGGCGGCCTGGGCCATGCGCTTCCCGCCGCGGCCGGGGCCTCCTTCGCGCGCCGGCTGCGTGGTGAACCGTCAGCCGTGCTGGCCGTCTCCGGCGACGGCGGGGCGCTCTACGGCATCGCCGAGCTCGCCGCCCTGGCCCAGCACCAGCTGGACGTGACCTGGCTGATCGTCGACGACGGCGGCTACGGCATCCTGCGGGAGTACATGGAGTCCGCCTTCGGGACCGCCACGTCCACCGAGCTCGCCCGCCCGGACTTCTGCGAGCTGGCCACCTCCTTCGGGATCCCGGCGGAACGGGCGACCACGGACGAAGCGCCGGATGCGGTGGCCCGGGCCCTGGCCGCCGGTGGTCCCCGTGTGGTCGTGGTCCCCGCCCGGCTGGGGCTGTTCGCCCCCACACACCTGGACCGGCTCGGCTGATGGGCGGTCCGCGCCTGGTCCTGTTCACCGACCAGACCGACCTCGACCCGCAGCCCGCCCGTGAGATGCTGGCGCGCCACAGCATCGGGAGCATCCTCGCCGGCCCCGAGGGTCCGCTGGCGGCGGCGCAGGCGGCCACCGGCCCCGTGGAGGGCCTGGTGGTGGGCTACGCCGACGTCGACGCCGGCCTCCTGGACGCGCTGCCGGCGCTGCGCGTCATCGCGACCAGCAGCACCGGGCTCGACATGATCGACCTGGAGGCGACCCGAGCTCGGGGGGTCCCGGTGGTGCCCCTGACCGATGCCTCGACGGAGGAGGTCGCCACCCACGCGGTCGCGCTGATGCTGGCCGTGGAGCGGCAGCTGCTGGCAGGGGCCCGCACTGTGGCCGCCGGCGGGTGGACGCAGGAGGCCACCGGGCTGACTCCCGCCCCGCGACGGCTCAGCGACCTCACCGTGGGCCTGCTCGGATGCGGCCGCATCGCGCGGCGCGTCGCGGCGCTGCTGCGGCCGCTGGTCGGAGAGATCATCGGCCACGACCCCCACCAAGACTGTCCGGAGATCCATCAGGTCGGCGTGGAGGAGCTGCTGCGCCGCAGCGACGTGCTCAGCCTGCATGCGCCGCTCACGCGGGAGACCCGCGGGCTGCTCGACGAGGAACGGCTTGCTCTGCTCCCGCACGGAGCCACCCTGATCAACTGCGCCCGCGGCGAACTGGTGGATCCCGACGCTCTGCTCTCCGCACTGGACTCCGGCCGGCTGCGTGGGGTCGGGCTCGACGTCCTGCCTGGTGAGCCGCCGTCGCCGTCGTCGCCGCTGCGCCAGCACCCGCAGGTGGTGTGCACCCCGCATACGGCGTTCTGGTCGGCGCCGGCCCTGGAGACCTACAGCCTGCAGCCGGCACGCACCGTGCTGGAGCACCTCACCTCCGGGAGCCTCCCCGCTCACGCGGTGCTGTGACCCGTTCCGGACCCGCCGGACAGCTCGGCCCATACGGGGCGCGGGAGGCTCACCTTCCCGGAGGTGGGACGGGTGAGCCTCCCGCAGACCGGCTGAGCCCTGGTTCAGTCGCCCACGTAGTCGGCCAGATGCTGGCCGGTGAGCGTGGCCCCCTCCCCGCCGTCCCGGGCCGCGGCGACCAGATCGGACGGGGTGCCTTCGAAGACCACCCGCCCGCCGTCGTGGCCCGCCCCAGGCCCGAGGTCGATGATCCAGTCCGCATGGGCCATGACCGCCTGGTGGTGTTCGATGACGATCACGCTCCGCCCGGAGTCCACCAGCCGGTCCAGCAGCCCCAGCAGCTGCTCCACGTCGGCCAGATGCAGACCCGTGGTGGGCTCGTCCAGGATGTAGGTGCCGCCGTCGTCGGCCATGTACACCGCCAGCTTCAGGCGCTGCCGCTCACCGCCGGAGAGCGAGTTCAGCGGCTGCCCCAGGGTCAGGTAGCCCAGACCGACGTCGGCCAGCCGCCGCAGGATCTTCTGCGCGGCCGGCAGCCGCGCCTCGCCGTCGCTGAAATGCTCCAGCGCCTCGTCCACGGACAGGTGCAGCACCTCGCTGATGTTCCGCCCGCCCAGCGTGTACTCCAGCACCGCGGCCTGATAACGCCGGCCTTCGCACTCCTCGCAGGGAGTCTCCACCGTCTCCATCACCCCGAGCTCGGTGAAGACCACCCCGGCGCCCTTGCACGTGGGGCATGCTCCCTCCGAGTTGGCGCTGAACAGCGCCGGCTTGACCCCGTTGGCCTTCGCGAAGGCCTTCCGGATGGGCTCCAGCAGGCCCGTGTAGGTGGCCGGATTGGAGCGCCGAGAGCCTTTGATCCCGGCCTGGTCGACCACGACCACGCCCTCCCTGCCGGCGAGGTTCCCGTGGATCAGGGAGCTCTTGCCGGAGCCCGCCACCCCGGTGACCACGGTGAGGATCCCCGTGGGGACGTCGACGTCGACGCCGGTCAGGTTGTTCTGCTCGGCTCCGCGGATCTCCAGCACCCCGTCCCGCTGCCGGACCGACTCCTTGAGCCGGGCGCGGTCGTCCAGGTGACGCCCGGTGAGCGTGTCGGAGGCACGCAGCCCCGGCACGTCACCGGTGTAGACGATCTCACCGCCGGCGGACCCGGCCCGGGGCCCCAGGTCCACGACGTGGTCGGCCACCGCGATGGTCTCCGGCTTGTGCTCCACCACCAGGACGGTGTTGCCCTTGTCTCGCAGGCGCAGCAGCAGGTCGTTCATCCGGGCGATGTCATGCGGGTGCAGCCCGATGGTGGGCTCGTCGAAGACGTAGGTGACGTCGGTCAGTGCGGAACCGAGGTGGCGGATCATCTTGGTCCGCTGGGCCTCACCGCCGGAGAGTGTGCCGGCGGGCCGGTCCAGGCTGAGGTACCCGAGTCCGATCTCCACGAAGGAGTCCAGCGTCTCCCCCAGGGTGGTCAGCAGCGGGGCCACGGACGGCTCGTCGAGGCCGCGCACCCAGGCGGCCAGGTCAGAGATCTGCAGGGCGCAGGCCTCGGCGATGCTGATGCCCGCGATCGTCGAGGATCGGGCGGCCTCGGTGAGCCGGGTGCCGTCGCAGGCCGGGCAGGTGGTGAAGGTGACCACCCGGTCCACGAAGGTCCGGATATGGGGCTGCATGGCCTCACGGTCCTTCGAGAGCATGGATTTGCGCACCTGGGGCACCAGCCCCTGGTAGGTCATGTTGATCCCGTTGATCTTGACCTTCTCCGGCTCCCGGTGCAGGAGGTCGTGGCGCTCCTGGTCGGTGTAGTCGCTGATCGGCTTGTCCGGGTCGAAGAAGCCGGACTCGGTGTAGAACTTCACCGACCAGCCGCCGACCTTGTAGCCCGGCACCGTGATGGCGCCTTCGTGGAGGGATTTCGTCTCGTCCACCAGCTGGGTGACGTCGATGTCGCTGACCTGGCCGCGGCCCTCGCACTGCGGACACATGCCGCCGGTGATCTGGAAGTCCCGGCGTTCCTTGACCTTCTTGCCCTCCTTCTCGAAGGTCACGGCTCCGGCGCCGCTGATGGAGGCCACGTTGAAGGAGAACGCCTGCGGGGAGCCGATGTGGGGCTCGCCGAGCCGGCTGAACAGGATGCGCAGCAGCGTGTTCGCATCAGTCGCGGTCCCCACCGTCGAGCGCGGGTTGGCGCCCATGCGCTCCTGGTCCACGATGATCGCGGTGGTCAGGCCCTCCAGGTGGTCCACGTCCGGGCGGCCCTGGGAGGGCATGAACCCCTGCAGGAAGGCGCTGTAGGTCTCATTGATGAGCCGCCGGGACTCGGCCGCGATGGTGCCGAAGACCAGGGAGCTCTTGCCGGATCCAGAGACTCCGGTGAACACGCTCAGTCGTCGTTTGGGGATCTCCACACAGACGTCGCGGAGGTTGTTCTCCCGGGCTCCGGTCACCCGGATGATGTCATGGGTGTCCGACGGCGCCAGCGCGTCAGCTCCTCGGGACGCGGGCGGAGATGTGGGCGTGGCGGTGGTGGTGCGAGCGGGGGTGGGCGACGTCGTCGTCATAGGTTCTCCTGGGGAGCACCGGTCGCGCGTCCCGAACGGGTGAACGCCGGTGACGCGCGATCATGGGCAGGTGCACAGCAGTGTAGTGCTCCCCCATGACGGCTTCCTCAGGACGGCTCCATCAGGACGGCTTCATCAGGACGGCTTCATCGGTCCGCCCCCGACGTGTGATCGTGTGCGGCACGGAACTCGCTGGGCGTGTGTCCCGCCTGCCGCCGGAACCATGCCGTGAAATTGCTGGGGTCCTCGAACCCGATGCGGTCTCCGATGCTGTGCACCGGGAGGTCTGTCTGGACGAGGAACCGACGGGCCTCCAGCAGGAGGCGCTCGTCGATGACCTTCTTGGGCGTGACGCCTCGGGCCAGCCGAGACGCCCGGGCCAGCGTCCGGGGAGACCAGCCCAGCGCGGCGGCATAGTCGGAGACGTCATGCCAGTCGGCGAACCGTCGTTCCACCAGCCTCCGGAAGTCCCGGAAGGCCGGCGGAAGCTCGGCGAAGTCCTCCTGGCCTCGGTGCCAGGACACCAGCTGGATCAGCAGGGCCGAGAGAGCGTGCCGCAGGGCGGATCGCTTCAGGGGGCGCGACATCGCACCGTCTGAGGCGAGGTCGCGCACTGCGGTGCTGAGCACGGCGAGACGCGCGTGGTCGGTGTCCTGCGCATCCCACCAATGGGGCCCTTCCGGAGAGTCGGCGGAGGTGAGCCGGGTGGTGTCCGGATCCAGGAGCCCGCCGGGGAAGAGCAGCACGGTCCCCTCCAGACGCGTGGGATCCTCCCACAGCTGGACCTGTCCGGGACGCACCCAGAGCACCGTCCCGGGCGCGAGGCGGTGCTCGGCGAAGTCCACCATGTGCCGGGCAGCGCCGTGCTCGATGAGCATCACCTGGTGGAATCCCATCCGCTGCGGCCGATCGAACAGACCGGGCGAGGCCCGGCCCAGCAGGTCATCGACGGTGTGGACCTCCACCTCGCCCGCCTGGCCCGCAGGAGGACGGTAGGCGACGTCCTCAATCGCATCGTGTCCCATATTCACCATGATATGTCCACTTCTCACCGGGACCTTGCACCCGGTGAGGAGTAGATTCACCAAAGTCAGAGACACCGACCCGGACAGGAGAACCATGGCTCACATCGCCGTCATCGGAGGCACCGGCCACGCAGGCTCACACATCGCCGCAGAGGCCGCCCGCCGAGGCCACCACGTCACCACCGTGTCCCGCAATGGATCGCACCGGACTGCTCCCACCGACGCCGCGGGGCAGAGCCACCACATCGCCGGCTCCGCCGCCGACGCTGAGCTGGTGGCCCGGTTGGCCACCGACCATGACGTCATCGTCCTCGCCCTGCCGGCGGCCGGGGAGCCCGGTCTGTCCGATCATCTGCGTACGGTTCTGCCTGCCGCGGCGCTCGGAGGAAGCCGCGTCGCCGTCGTCGGAGGCGCCGGCGGCCTGCGAGTCAGCCCGGACGGGCCGATCCTGATGGAGACCGCCGACTTCCCTCCGGAGTACCGTCCCGAGGCGACGGCCCACCGGGAGGCACTCGACGTGCTGCAGCAGGACACCTCGGAGGCGCGCTGGTTCTACCTCTCCCCCGGAGCGATGTTCGGGGCGGAGCTGCAGATCCCGTCGACAGGTGAGTACCGCACCTCGGACGAGGTCCTCCTGACGGACCCGGACGGCCGATCCCAGATCAGCGGGGCCGACTATGCCCTCGCCCTGGTCGACGAGATCGACCGCCCTGCTCACGAGAACCGCCGGTTCCACGCGGCACAGTGACGGAGTGCTCCCGGCGGGAGGGAGTCAGCTGCGCACCGGATCCGCAGATCTCATGCCAGCGGCCTTCTCCCCCTGGGCACCGTTCGCCAGCACGGGCAGCACCTGGCGCGTGGACACCACGACGGTCGGGTCCACGGTGGCGAGGATCAGCTCATTGCCGGTCCCCGCCATCAGCCGGCACGTCGGGCTCGGACTCGGCGGATGTCATAGGCCCGATACACCCCTGATTCTCAGTGCGGAAGCCCGCATCCCAGGCCACGAAGGAAAGGACACCTCACTGAGGTCGCACTGTGGATCTCCCTCGGCTTCCTGGCCATGGAGCTTCTGGTCGGCGGCCCTCAAGCTCCTGGCCGCCGCGGGACTCACGCTGCCGACGACCCTCGGCATCTCCGCCTGGCTGGCGCCTCTGAGCGCACTGGGCCTGATGATGTACATGACCGGCGCCACGGCCGTGCGCGTCGTGAGACGCGAGTGGGGCTACGCCCTGGGCGATCTCACCTTCATCGCCCTGTCCGGGTTCGCCGCCTGGGGCTGGGCGTTCGGACCTGGCGCCCAGCTCAGCTGCTGAGGCCAGCCGGTCAGCCCTCGCCGTCGGCGGCGCCCAGCGCGGGACGCAGTTCGAGCCACTCTCTGACGGGCCTGCCGCCGGCGCCGGGGGCGTGGGCCAGCTCTGCAGCGATCTCGCGGGCGCGGCTCTCGTCGGCGACGTCGATCAGCATCCACCCGGCGATGAGGTCCTTCTCCTCGGGCAGCTCGTCACCGACCACCGGCGCCCCCTGATCATCGGAGCTGACCCATGTGCCTTCGGGTGCCAGGGCCAGGCTGTTGACGTACTCGCCCGTCTGCTGGAGGCGCTCGGCCAGACGCTCCATGAACTCGACGTGGTCGGCGACCTCCTCGGGCGTCCAGTCCCGCATGGGCACGTCATTGGCCGCCGCAGGTGCGCCCCGGTAGTGCTTGATCAGCAGATACTTCATCCTCGTCCTCTCTCCGACCGCACGGTCACGCGTGACCTCGACCCTAGGGGGAGCGCCGACCCCAGGGAACACCTCACGCCCACCCCACACCGATCAGCGTGGTCGCGTCGAGCTCAGCAGCCCCTGCCCCCTGCAGGGACGCCAGGTACTCCTGGCGGACGCGCTCGGTCTCGTCCTCACTGAGGCCAGTCAGCATCCCGGCGAAGCCGGAGCCGGTGATCACCAACCACGCGAGGGACTCGGAGAGCGAAAGACGCAGCTCAGACTCGGTCACCTCGACGTCCCGGAGCCCGCGGTCCGCAAGCCAGGGGCCGAAGGTCTCGGACGTGTTGACCTCGTCCAGGAGATGGCGTGGCCGGGAGGGGAACTCCTGTCCGGTCACGCCCGCGATCGCCTGCGCCAGATGGCGACCGGAGGCTTCCATGGAGCCGCGTCGCCAGATGGTGACAGCGGCACGACCGCCGGGACGGAGCCTCTTCACCAGATGCTCGGTCCCGGCGGTCATGTCGGAGAAGAAGAAGATCCCCAGGACGCACTGGACGACGTCGTATCCGCTCCGGCCCCAGGACGTCACATCCGCGACCGCCGACGTGATGTTCTCCAAGCCGTCGGCCTGCCGCTCGAGGTCGGCCAGGAGCGGAGCGGCGAGGTCGACAGCGTCGACGTGACCGCCGGGACCCACGCGTCGTGCCGCTGGCAACGCGGACGCCCCGTTGCCGCAGCATGCATCGAGCACCAACTCGCCCTCCTGCGGCGCGGAGAGTTCTACGGTGGAGGCGCCGATGGGCCTCCAGAGATGCTCTCCGAGTCGGTCGAAGTCGCTGGTCGAGCTCGCATCGGAGAAGGCGCGCGTGATGCGCTCACGGGAATCCATGCGCCTCATGCTAACGATTCTCATGAGAGGATTCTCGGGTGGGCGCTCATGGCGCGGAATCGTCCCCGCCTGTGCGTTGTTGATCCTGAGGGCCGCCACGGAAGCGCCGGGCCGCGGTGGGGCACGATGGCCACCACCGACCACAGAGAGCGGAGAGATCGTGACGCGACAGTTCGACGCCGAGTACTGGGAACAGCACTACCAGGGATCACCGGGGCCCTACCCGTCACAGACCGCCATGAGCTCAGGCCCGGGGGACCCCAATCCGCATCTGGTGCGTGAGATCTCTCCGCTGTCACCGGGGAGGGCCCTGGACGCGGGCTGCGGCCACGGGATCGAGGCCGCCTGGCTCGCGGAGCAGGGATGGAAGGTCACCGGCGTCGACATCTCCCGGACGGCACTGGACCGGGCCGCACGGATCCTGCGCGCCCGCGGCATGGATACGCGTGTAGAGCTCATCGCCGCCGATCTGACCACCTGGGTGCCGGAAGGGCAGTACGAACTGGTGACCACCCACTATGCGCATCCCACGATTCCGCAGCTGGACTTCTACCGACGCGTCTCAGGGTGGGTGGCGCCGGCAGGCACGCTGCTGATCATCGGCCACCTGCACGGCGAGGGCGACGCTCACGAACACGATGCTGACGCACACGGCGCTCCCGGACGCGACGCTGACGCACACGGCACGGCCGAGCACGATGCTCCCGGCCACCGGGGGAATCCACCGCTGGAGGCGCAGGTCCGGGCCGCCGACGTCGCCGCCCTGCTGGACGAGTCGTCCTGGCGGATCGAGACCGCAGCGGAGATGAGCCGGACGACTCTGCGCGGACAGGACAGCGTCACGCTGCACGACGTGGTGGTCCGAGCCATCCGACTGAGCTGAGCGGCCGGGATCTGCGGCGCGTCAGCCGTGCAGGCGGATCCCGCGGGACAGCTGTTCGAAGGCCCGCACGGCGAGCTCGGCGGGCGGCTCGGAACACCCGGCGTCGGCGGCCCAGTGCTCGAATCCGATCCGGACGGCGTCGGTGGCCGCCGCGGCCATCAGCCGCGCGGCCAGCGGATCCACGTCCGGCACGAGGCCGGTGATGACCTCCTGCAGTCGTTCCTCGGAATCGCGATTGACGCGGTCCCAGACCGCCAGGAGGGCGTCGTCCTCGGCGGCCGCCCGCAGCAGGCCCCGCATCATCCGCCGCGTGGAGTCCTCAGCGCCGCCGTCGACGTCCAGCAGCGCCCTGATGACCTGCGGGATGGCGGTCCGCGGGTCACCTGGCCCCGTGTCCGCCAGGGCCTGGCGCCACTGGTCGGCACCGACGCTGAGCAGCGGCGCCACCGATTCCTCCTTGGTCCGGAAGTACCGGTAGAAGGTGCGCAGAGAGACCCCCGCACCGTCGGCGATCCTCTCCGTGGTGACCGCCGAGACGCCGTCGGCCGCGAACAGCCGGGCCGCGGAGCGGGCGAGGTCCAGCCGGGTGAACTCCTTGCGACGCTGTGTCAGGGTGGTGGAACTGGTCACATCCAGCAGAGTACGGGAATCACGACCGACGTGCACACGTTGCCATGATGGCACATTGTGCCACTTAGGCAGGATGTGCTCACCGGAGGCGGATGCCCGCTATGCCCGGTGAGGCCGGACGCCTGGGACCCACGTCCCACCGGCCTGCAGTCGAATCCCGCGCATCGCGCCGCGGAGAAAGGATCACCCCATGCCCACAGGATCGACCCTGTCCCCCGCGACCACGACCCCCGGGCCGCGCAGCGCGCTGGCCGCCGGCGCCATGGTGCTGGCGCTGCTCGCCACGGGATGCGCCGCAGAAGACGACGGAGCCACAGACACCCCCGGTGACGAGGACACCGTGCAGGTGGAGGCCCCCGAGGACGAGACCGACGTCGAGGATGACGCTGAGGCGGAGTCCCAGGAGACCAATGCTGAAGAGACGGAGACTGAGGAGACGGAGGCCGACGGCGCCTCCGACGTGTCGGTGGAGACCGTCGGCGAGAGCCCACACGCCTTCGTGACCGGTCAGGCTCCGGAGGGCCCCGCAGTGGACGTCTCCGGTGAGCTGATCATCGGGCCGGGCGGCTACATGGCGCTGGCTCAGGACGGTCAGCCCCAGGTGCTGGTCTTCGACGAGGACACGGAGTTCTCCTTCCGCGACGGCGCACCCTCCGTGACGACGCCGGAGCACGGCACCATCGAGGTGGGCGAGGAGGTCGAGTTCAGCGGAGTGGAGCACCCACTGGACGACATCGATGGGATTCCGTCGCAGCGCCTGGGCGGCGCCGACCAGCAGGTCCTCTTCGTCACCGGTGACTGACGGGTCCAGCCGTGTCACCGTGAGCTGTGCATGACGCACGTCGGCCCTGTCGCAGCAGTGTTCACCTGCGTCACGACAGGGCCGACGTATATCTGAAGGCGTCCGCGAGAGTCACCCGCGGCGCCGCAGCGGCCTCAGCTGCTGCGACCGGGGCGCCAGCCGAAGAAGTACAGGATCCAGCCGAGGGTACCCAGCAGGAACAGGCCGACAGTGGCCCAGGCACCTGTGGGCACTCCGGCGATCCGTTCCATGGCGCGCGCCTCGCCTGCCTCGGCGTCGTCCGCTGCGTCTGTCTGATCGGCGGACGGTGCCGCTCCGGTCTCGACCGCGGTCGGGGACTGCCCTCCTTCGCCAGCCTCCAGGGCCCCCGCACCCGCGCCGGGGATCTCGGAGGACCCCGCCGAGGAGCCCCGGAAGCGGTCTTCCAGCGCTGTGGGGGGGAGCACCCCGGTCCAGCGCGCTCGCGGACCCGCCGTCTCGTGGGGCGAGCCCTGGGTCGAAGGTCACAGGTTCGTCGCCGCGCGCCACCGGGAGCTCACCGTCGTCACTGGGCGACCAGTCCTGGCCTGAGCCTCCAGCACCGCCGCCGCTCCGAGGAGCGCGGGGAGCCTCGGCCCGTGCCGACCCCTCCGACGGGTCGGCAGAGTCAGCGCTCTCTTCGGACGTCGAGCTGTCCGAGTCCGAGTCCGAGTCCGACTCATCATCGGAGCCCCGCGGGGAGGGCTCCGACGTCGGGGACGGGGTGGCCTCCGCCTGCTCCTGGGCATCACGCCGCTGCTCCAGCAGGGCCCTGATGTCTGCGCGGGAGATGCCCTCGTTCCGGTCATCGGCTGCGGAGCTCTCCGAGTCATCGCCACGGTCGGATCCACCGGGTGTCTCGGGACGCTCCTGGACCGGTTCGGGGTCTTGGGGGCTGGGGGGTCTGTCCTCTCTGACCTGATGAGGATGAGGGCGCCTCGGTTCGAGAGTCGGAGGCTTCAGAGCTCTGCTGCCCCTGTTCCCGCTCGGAGCCGCTCGACTGCCGCTCCGAACTGGATCGCCCACTGGCGTCGGACTGCCCTGACCCGCCTGTGCGGTCCGACTGGCCTGTGCGGTCAGCGCCGCGTTCGGGCGACGGGGGTGTGCTCGTGTCGGATGTGTTGCCGGCATCGGGCCGGTCGCCACCGCTGTCTCGGCCGCCGTTCTCAGGCCGCTCGTTCTGCTGCTGACCGGGCTGCCCACTGGGCGTCCCTGGGCGCGGCTGGGGATCAGCGGGGCGTTCCTCGGGCTGCACCGGCCGCTCCTCCGGAGTGCCTTCGGGATCGGCCGGGCGCTCATCCGGATCGACGGGACGACCCTCGGGCTGCACCGGCCTGCCCTCCGGCTGGCCACCATCGTCCTCGTCGGAGTCCTCGTCCTCGTCAGAGTCCTCGTCCTCGTCAGAGTCCTCGTCCTCGTCGGAGTCCTCGTCCTCGTCGGAGTCCTCGTCCTCGTCAGAGTCCTCGTCCTCGTCAGAGTCATCGTCCGGCTCGGGCTCAGGCTCCGGCTCAGGCTCCGGCTCAGGCTCCGGCTCGGGCCCGGGCTCAGGCTCCGGGACGTCAGGTGTCTCGAGAGCCTCCTGCGGGTCAGATGCCGACGTCTCGTCGGGGCTGACCTCCGCGGGCACGTCGCGGACCGACTC
The DNA here is from genome assembly GCF_039534665.1 of Nesterenkonia aethiopica. Classification (NCBI taxonomy): domain Bacteria; kingdom Bacillati; phylum Actinomycetota; class Actinomycetes; order Micrococcales; family Micrococcaceae; genus Nesterenkonia; species Nesterenkonia aethiopica. Next base: position 35,758 of record NZ_BAAAVT010000020.1, read on the forward strand.
TTCGGTCTCCGCATAGGCCGGAAGTGCGCTCAGCGGCGCGCTCAGGCCGACCACCACGGCAGCAGCAAGACCGGCTCGCACGCCAGCAGGACGATTCATCGGTGTCATCAAGCATCCCCTCGGTCCCGGGAGAGCGCCACCACCGAACCATCCGGCTGCCGCACCCACATCGTCCTCCCTGGGGACACCCCGATCACTCTGTCAGTCTCTGAATACACGTGCTGGTCCAGCACGATATGACGCCCACTGTCGGTCTCCACCACCGCCGCGGGCCCCAAGGCCACGGTGAAGTCGGCTCCATCCCAGGCCGCCTCCAACTCGCCAGACGTCAAAGACACAGCATAATTCTCGATGATGGCCAGGTCCATACCCCGCCCGACCTCCCAAGCCGGCGCCTCGGAGGCCGGGGTCGGCGTCTCAAGCACGGCACGGGCCGCCCCGTCGTCGAGATCGTGGACCACGTAGTAGCCCTGGTCCTCGGCAGTCCAGTACGACAGCCCCTGCCCGTGCCCCACGGCCAGGTGCTTGGTGAAGGTGAAACCTTCCTCCGGCGTCTCCAAGGTCAGTGCCGTCGACTCCTCGCCCTCTGACCACGGGATACGCACGATCTCCGGTTCACCGGGTCGGGCCTGGATGATCCCGGCCCGGTCGGCCGCTCCGGTGATCAGCTCGGGATTGACCTCCAGGAGCTCCGGCTCCTCCGAGCCCAGCTCGAGCAGGTGGACGCCGTCCTGGTCATGCAGCAGCGGGATCTCCCCCATTGCCGTGACCTCCGACCCCTCAGGAATCTCCCACCTCTGCTCATCCCCTGCGGCGGTCACCACGGTGAACTCACCGTCGGTACGGACGCCCACGGCGTCGACGGCGGCCTCGGTCTCCCCTGGCAGCCGCAGCTCGGTGGTCCACTGCAGCTCGGAGTCCAGCTCGATCTCCGCCACCGGCTCGCCGGTCAGCCCAGCACGCAGCACCAGGGTCTCGCCCTCGCCGGCCACGCTGAGAACGCCCGCCGAGAACACCGAGAGCTGACCGGCCTCCGACGGCGGCAGGTCCCACAGCCGCAGGGGGTACTCGTCCCGAAGATCGATCCCCGCCTCCACGAGCTCAGGGGAGGCGGTCGCCGGAGAGTCTCCCCGTGCGTCGTCCTCCCCTGTCACGGCGTACCAGGCGAGGCCGCCGACCAGCACCGCCACCACCGCTCCCAGCACCGCAGCCCGCCGACGACGACGCTTCCGCCGCTGCCGGTCCTGGGCACGGCGCGCACTGCGGGTGAGCGCTTCGAACTCACCGGTGTCCAGGGAAGGCTCACCCTCAACAGCCCCGGCCACAGCAGGAGCGGAGTCCGAGCCGACCTCGTCGGCGCGGCTCGCGTGCCCTGCCGCCTCATGCTCAGCCGTGCCGTCTGGCTCCGGCTCCTCCTGGGGCAGCCCGGCGGACCGGATGTGCTCCGCCAGTGCTGCGGGTGCGGGCGCAGCACGGCCGTCGGTGTCCAGGGTGAAGACGGTCGGGCGCAGGCCCAGCAGATCCCCGACGACTTCGGCGGGCCGCCCGCTGGCGCGGATCACCGACGCGAGCTCCTCGCCCAGCTCCGCGACATCGACCGGGCGCGGCCCCTCTCCCGGGACCGTCATCGTCCAATCCGTGTAGGAGAGTGTGAAGTCCACGGCCTGACGGGGAGGCCGTTCGCACCGCTCCGGATCGATGTACTCCAGCGTCCAGCACCCGGACTCGACGACGTCGGCGGCGCCCGGCTCCACGTCGAGCCCGATGACCGGAGACAGATGCCCGTGATGCCCGCGACGCACCGCGGCCAGCGCGGAGGCCAGGTCCGCATGCGAGTCCGCTGACCGTCCCGATCAGTGAGGTCCACGGCGGCGTCGAGGCGCACCGGAATCAGCAGGGGCGAGCTGCTCTCAGCGTCCGCCCTGTTCCCCTCAACCCGTTCTGGATCGCCTGCCACCTCAGCCTCGTTCTCGCCGCACCGCAGCGGTGATCGTTCTGAAGCCTCACCCTCGAGGCTGTGCTCACCGTTCTACCAGCTGGACCTGCCGGGCCACCAGAGATCCACGGACCTTCTCCCGAGGTGAGACGCCTCAGCCTGCTGGCGTCGCCCCGCCCGCGACGCTCCCCCTCAGACGGATTCGGAGGCCCGCCGACGTCGGCGGTAGTCCCACGTCACCGTCGCCAGCAGCGGACCCCAGGCGACCAGGGGCAGGTAGAGGAACCCGACGGGAGTGTGCCAGCGTGGATCCACCCCGCTGGGCACGGGCTCCACGGTCCACCACCAGAACAGCTGCGCCCAGAGCAGGGTGAGCAGCACCGCGCCGATCGAGGACACCACGACCACGGGACGCGCGGGGACGACCCGCCCGCCCAGCTGCGGCACCCAGCCCGGCACGGTCTGACCCCAGGGGCGCACCAGGCCGAGGCTGAGAGCCGCCGTCGCGGTGGTCAGCAGCGACAGCGCGATCAGGGCTAGTCCGTCCTGGTCCCACCGCGCGCTGGCATAGCCCCACGGAAGCCCCAGTGCGTTGCCGAGCCTCCATAGACCGCTGGGAAGCGTGATGAGCACGGTGCCCCAGGCGGCCCAGACCGCCCAGCGCGGCGCGGGCACGGCCCCGCCCGCGGAGCCCGAACTCATCGGCCAGGTCCCTGGGTGGGCTCGCTGCCGGTCGGCGCCGCAAGAGTCCGTGGCTCCCTCCAGGACCAGTCCCGATCCGCCTCGGTGATCTGCCTCAGGACGCGCGCCGGAGTCCCGCCCACCACCGTCAGCGGTGGCACGTGGGCGTGGACCACCGCACCGGCGGCGACCACGGACCCGGCCCCGACCCTGACGCCGGGGAGGATGACGGCATGGGCTCCCACCCAGACGTCGTCCTCGATGATCACGGGTGCGGAGAACTGGGTGCCGTCCCGGCGCAGCTCCGGGTGGACAGGGTGTCCGGTGGAGGTGATGGTGACCCTGGGGGCGAGCATCACGCGGTCGCCGATGTGGACCTCGCCGTCGTCGACCAGAGTGAGCCCGGTGTTGACGAAGACGTCGTCGCCGAAGAACGTGTGCGCGCCGTAGGAGACCACGACATCAGGCTCCACCCACAGGTCGCGGCCCGCGCGACCGAACAGCTTCCCGAGCAGCTCGGCCCGCCGGGAGGCGTCTCGCGGACCCGTGGCGTTGTACTCGCCGGCGAGCTCCTTCCCCCTCATGCGGGCCTCCTCCAGGCCGTCGAGGCCGGGCGCCGCATCGGTGTAGAGCTCCTGGACGGCGATACGACGACGGACCTCACGCTCGCGGGGGTCCATGCCGATGTCGGCGCCCGGGACGTTGCGGAGTTCACGGCGATGGTGGGATGCGGTGGGGGTCGTCTCCATGGGCCCATCCTGCCTCACGACCTCGTGAGTGCGATGTGAGTGAGATGTGAACACCCCCCTGGGAGAGTCGTCAGCGTCGACATAGTCGGCCATGCCGAGGGGCGCGGCCTCACGGGCGTCCGGACGACATGCGTCCGGGCATCTGCCACCTCACCGCGCCCCTCGGTCCAGACCGCGACGCCAGGACCCGAGAGGAGGAGCCATGCTCGAATTTCTCACCACGGTGATGAACTTCATGAACATCATGTACATCCTGTGAGCCGCATACACGGCCACGTGATCACAGGGGTGGACGTCCCGCCCCTGGGCATCTGCTCAGGGATCTCTCCCGTGGGACGGACGCAGTAGCCGATCGGGGCTGGTGACGCCGCATGCGTCGCCAGCCCCGTGGCATGACTGTCAGGTGGCGACGGCGAGGTCCCGTCACGCCCCGGAGGGCCGTTCGAGGGCGGATCACTCGACGACGAGCGTGGCGGTCATGGACGGATGCGGGGTGCAGTGCAGGCTGTAGTCGCCCGGCTCCTCGGGGGCGGCGAAGGTCACGGTCTCACCGGCGCCCACCGCGACGTCGAAGATCCCGGACTCATCGGAAGTGACGGTGTGGGCCTCACCGTCATGGTTGGTCACGGTGATCTCCGCCCCGGGAGCCACGGTGTCCGGGACATCGAACTCGTGGTCGGTGATGGTCAGGTGGACCGGTGTCGCCGCGCTGTCACCGTCGTCGGCACCGTCTGCCTCTTCCTCGGCCTCTCGAGGGGCGCCGTAGCCCGGCCGGGGGCTGTCGGCCTCCTCCTCAGCACCTTGGTCATCGGTCGGCTCATCGCCCTGACAGCCGACGAGCAGGAGCCCCGTGGCGGCCAGGACTGCCAGGGTGGTGCTCATCCGGCGCCTGCCGGGCTGTGCAGGAGTTCTCCTCAGGTGTGGTCTCATACCGACGATACGTCTGGAAGCCGCGGAGGGATTGGTCGGTCACAGGCGGGAGGAGGCCCACCGCTGCCCGTCCTGGTCGATGAGCAGGACCTCCACCACGCCGGGGTCGCGGTCGGCGACGACCCACGTGCCGCCGCCCTCACCCAGCGGCCACTCGCCGACCTCCTGCACGGTGCCGTCGGCCAGCCTGACCAGGCACGTGACGGCCCGGCCCTCCGGGGCCGCGACCACGTCGATGACCAGCACCGCCCCAGACTCTCCGTAGGCGCGGGAGACCTCACCCACCGGATCGGCGTCATCCTCGTCGGCGGCGACGAGAGGGATCCCCGCTGCGTCTTCCGGTCCCGCCGCTGGCTGCCCGCCGAGCACTCCCCACATGATCCCCGCCCCGATGGTCAGGCCCGTCACCGCTGCCGCGGAGGGCAGCAAGGCCTTCCGCAGGCGACCGGTGGACCCGGGGGCAGGCGCCACCGTCGGGAAGGACGACGGCTCCACACCCAGACCGGCCAGCACGCGGGACTCCAGCCCCGGCGCGGGGGCCGCCCGCGGCGCCGCCGGCAGGACCGCTTCCACGGCGTCCAGGAGTTCGGCGACGGTGCGGCGGCAGCTCGGGCAGTGGGACACGTGGTCCACCAGCGGCGCGGTGGACTCGGCGTCGCCCGTGCCCAGTGCGAGGTCCGTCAGCAGGTGCGGGTCGGGGTGGGCATCAGGCATGGTCCGCCTCCTCCCGGTCCCGCAGGCGGCGCAGCCCGTCGCGGATGCGCGTCTTGGCGGTGCCCAGCGGGATCCCCTCCCGGTCAGCGACCTCGGCGGCGGTGCATCCGCCGAACACCGCCAGCACCACCGCCCGCGCCTGGGGAGGTGACAGGCTGTGCAGCGTCCGGAGGGCCCGCTCCGACTCGATGCGGTTGAGCGCCGTCTCCTCCTGTTCCGGCACCGCCGTCAGCGTGTCCTGCACCAGCCGGTCCAGGATCTCGTCCTCCACCGGGGTGGCCCGTCGGGCACGCACGGCGTCGATGGCGGCGTTGCGGGAGATCGTCAGAAGCCAGGTCAGCACGGAGGCGCGCCGCAGGTCATAGGTGCCCGCGGCCCTCCAAGCACGCAGGAACACCTCCTGGCTGACGTCCTCAGCAAGGGCCGGGTCGCGGGTGATGCTGACCGCCATGCCGAACACCGCACGCTGGAACCGGCGCACGAAGGCCGTGGCCGCAGCGGCGTCTCCCACTGCGAGGCCCGCCAGCAATGCGGCGTCGTCCGCCCGGTCCGCCCGGGACAAGCCCTCCATAGTCCATGGTACGAGTCACAGCCGCCGGGAGATGGGTCAGCTCGGGCGACCCCGGGGGCGGACTGCGGGGCTCAGGCCAGTGTGACGCCGGTGTGCTGGGCCAGCGCGGCCAACAGCTGCCCCTGGAACTGCTCATCGTGGACGGCGGCATGGGGCTCTTCGCGACGCCGGTGGTGCCAATACCCGCCGACGTCGGCGGCGGCGTCGGCGGTGACGGCCAGCCATTCCTGGGTCCGAGTTCCTTCCCGGAGGTCCCCGGTGGCCGAGGCGCCGCCCATGCGGGTCGGCACCCAGCCGGGGTCCACCGCGTGTGAGGCGGTCTCCGGCCATCGGCGCTCGACGGCGGCGGCCAGACCGGTGGCCATCAGCTTGGTGTCCGCATAGGTGGCGGTCTCCTGCTCTCCGGCCCAGTCGAGTCCCTCCAGGGCGGGGTGGCCTCCGTGGTGAAGACCGCTGGAGAGGATGATCAGGCGCCGGGGACGGGGCAGCAGCGCCGTGAGCAGATAGGGGGCCACCACATTGACCGGCAGCAGGTGCGCACCACGGAGGACGCCGGCGTTGTGGATGACCGCATCGAAGCCACCGAGCTCCTCCGCCTGGGCGACGATGTCCCGGACCTGCTCCCTGTCGGCGAGGTCGCCGACCACGGCGGAGGCGCCGTCGTCCACCAGCGGCCGCAGGGAGGCGCGACGATGGTCGTCGCGGGCGTGGACCGTGACGTGGTGTCCTGCCGCCTGCAGGTGCTCCGCGGCGATGCGACCGAGTCCGTCGGTGGATCCGGTGATGAGGATGCGTGCCATGGGCGGGTCCTTCCGGTGTGCTCGCAGGATAGTCAGCGGCACCTCGCCTGCGCGAGGTTTCGGCGTCGCCGGCTGTCCCACCCCTCAGCGCCCCTCAGCCTCGGGCCGACATCTGCATCAGCGTCTGCAGGGCACGCTGCACCACAGGGCGCGGCTGCGGGGCACGCCGGACATGCACCACGATGCGCCGGCGGACCTCCGGGGCGGTCAGCCCCCGGACCGGGAGCCTCTCCTCCACGCCGGTGAGCGCCAACCTCGGCAGGACTGTGAGACCGATCCCGGCCTCGACCAGCGCCAGCGCCGCGTGGTGGTCGTCCAGCCGCGCGACATAGCCCGGCGCGAATCCCGCCGCGCGGCAGGCGGTGCTGATGATCCGGCCCGTCGGGCTGTCATAGATGTCGTGGTCGATCCAGGGCTCGTCCTGCAGCTCCTGCAGCGGAATGACGTCCCGGTCGGCCAGCCGGTGCCCCGGCGGCAGCACCACGAAGAAGGCGTCCACGGCCAGCGGATGCCGCTCGTAGCCCTCCAGGCGGGGAGCATCCGGCTCCGGCGGATCGTCGAGGGGCTCGTTGCGGATGTCGAGGTCGGCATGACGGCGGCCATGCCCGCCATAGGGCTCGTTGAGGCTGACCTCCACCGTGACCTGAGGGTGGTGGGCGCGGACCGCCTCGATGACTCCCGGCAGCCAGACCTGCGCGGCCGAGGAGAAGCACGCCACCGCCAGGTGCTCCGCCGGGGATTCCCGCAGGTCAGCGATGGTGCGGTCCAGCCGACGCAGCTCGGTGAGCGCTCCCGACGCGTGGGCGACGAGCTCCCGGGCCGCCTCGGTCGGCACGATCCCCCGGCCTTCTCGGGTGAACAGCTCCAGCCCGGTCTCGCGGGCCAGCTGTTTGAGGTGCTGGCTGACGGTCGCCGGCGAATAGTTCAGGTTCCGGGCCGCCGCGTGGACGGAGCCGCTGGCGATCACGGCCTCCAGCATCTGGAGACGGTGCGGGTTCTGCATGCCATGACCATACGGTGATGACGAACAATCATTCAATAACACCCGCTTGTCCCGAACAGTTGAAGGAGGTGGAATGGTGAGGCTGGCCGTTCGCCCCCGAGGAGACATCGTGACCCTGAGCAGCTACCTGGCCTTTCTCGGCGTCGCCGCGATCCTGGCGGTCACTCCGGGACCGGACACGTTCTTGGCTCTGCGCTATGCCATGGCTGGCCGTCGCCCCGGCCTGCTGGCCGCCACCGGATCCTCCGTGGCGATCTTCGCCTGGGCCGCGCTGGCGGCGGCCGGAGTGGCGGCGGCGCTGCGCAGCTCCACCACCGCCTACTACGGACTCACCCTGCTGGGCGGCACGTACCTGATCATCGTGGGTGCCCGGGCACTGCACGCCGCGCGGGCGGCCCGCGCGTCCCTCTCGGCCACTTCCGCTCCGGTCACGCCTGCCACCCATGCCCACGGCCCGCGGGCCGACGCCGAGCCGGCCAGGACCGACGACGACGCCGCCGTCGGCCCGTCGGGGGCGGTGGCCGTCGCCGCGCCGCCCAGGATCCGGAACCGGACCGCGCTGCTGGCCGGGGTGACCACGTGCCTGACGAATCCGAAGACCGGACTGTTCTTCATCGCCCTGTTCCCGCAGTTCACCTCGGCCGAGATGAGCGTGCCGCAGGTGACCTTCGCCCTGGGCGGGACGGTGGCGCTGTGCATCTTCCTCTACCTGATCGCCGTCGTGGTGCTGGCCGACGCCGCCCGTCGCTGGCTGGCCCGGCCGGCGGTCACCCACGGCATCCAGGCCATCAGCGGGGCGGTGCTCGGCGGGCTGGGCGTCTATATGGTCGCCACGGCTCTGCCTCAGCTGATGTGAGCCTCAGGCCTCGCCCTCCACGCCGGCCAGGGCGGCGGCCAGGAAGCCCTCCTCGGCCTGGTTCCCCGGCAGCTCGAGGGCGCGCCGGTACGCTGCTGCGGCGGCGCCGTGATCCCCCAGCTGCTCCAACGTGAGCCCCCGGGCGGTGTGGAACGGCCGGAACCGCGAGAGGACCGGATCCTCGGCGAGCGCATCCAGCTCTCGCAGGCCCGTCTCCGGGCCCCGAGCCTTGCCTCGCGCGACGGCCCGACCGAGCAGGACCACCGGGCCGTCGTCGTGGGTCCGCAGCATGTCGTAGAGCACCGCGATCTGTGCCCAGTCGGTGGACTCTGCGGCGGGCGCCTCGGCATGCACCGCAGCGATGGCCGCCTGGATGGCGTACGGCCCTGCGCCAGGAGAGGCGGCCGCCTGTTCGGTGAGGGCCACACCCTCGCGGATGAGCGCTTGGTCCCACAGGGCCCGGTCCTGGGCGGCCAGCGGCACCGGGCGCCCGTCATCGGCCAGCCGGGCGGGACGCCGGGCCTGAGTGAGCAGCAGCAGGGCCAGCAGGCCGGTGGTCTCGGCGGAGCCCGGGATGAGTCCGTGGAGCACCCGGGCCAGGCGGATCGCCTCGCCGGTGAGGTCCTCCCGGGTGTGAGACTCTCCACCGGTGGCGACGAAGCCTTCGGTGTAGAGGAGGTAGATGACGCGCTGCACGCCGACGAGCCGCGCCCCGAGATCCTGCCGTCGAGGCGGAGTGAAGGCGATGCCGAGGGTGCGGATGCGGCGCTTGGCCCGCACGAGCCGCTGCTGCATGGTCGCAGTGGGCACCAGAAGCGCCTGCGCCACCTCCGCAGAGCTCAGACCGCCGAGGAACCGCAGGGTCAGCGCGATGCGATCCTCGGGGGCGAGCAGGGGGTGAGCGCAGGCGAAGAACAGTCCGAGGCGCTCATCCGGGATCTCGGCATGCTCGTCGTCGTAGTCCTGCTGGGCGGGGTCCTCCAGCGCCTCAGGGACGGGACCGCGGTCCTGCTCCACCCGCAGCCGCGGCAGCGCGGCGGCCCGCACCCTGCCCCGGCGCAGGGAGTCGATGCCCTTGCGGCGCGCCGTGGTGGTCAGCCAAGCCTCCGGAACGGCGGGCACGCCCGTCTCGGACCAGCTGTGCAGCGCTTGGACGATGGCGTCCTGGAGCATGTCCTCGGCGAGGTCGAGGTCTCCGAACCGACGCGCCAGGGCGGAGAGGATGCGCGCCCGGGCGTCCCGGCCGAGGCCGGCGATCGCCCGGTGCGCGGCATCCGCTCCACCGATGTGCGGGGCTGTCACGGCAGGCGGCTCAGTAGGGGGCCACAGGGCGGACCTCCACATGTCCGCCCGGGGCAGAGCCGGGGCTGCGGCGGGCCCACTCGATGGCCTCGTCGATGTCGGCCACCTCGATGATGTAGGTGCCGCCGACGAACTCCTGAACCTCGGCGAAGGGGCCGGAGGTGACGACCCGGGCGCCGTCGTCGTCACTGGCGACCCGCACCCCGTGCTCGGGGTCCTCCAGGGCGAAAGAGGTGACGACGACGCCGGCCTCGGTGATCTCCTTGTCGAAGGCGAAGAACTCCTCAGGGTCCGCGCCTCCGTGCTCGCCGCAGCCGGCGTCATCCGTGCGACCCATCAGCAGCAGTGCATATTTCATAGTGACTCCTCATATCTGTCGGCCGTGGACCGCGGCCCGGGGAGGGACGCGACGCGAGCCGAAGGACGTCGCACCGGATGGTCCGACAACATCTTGACGCACGGGGTGTGCCGGGATCGACAGATCCGGGCGAAGTTTTTCTCGGGGTTCCTCTCACGCTCTCCGATCTGTGTCCCCGTTGCAGGCACGAGGCCGTCCACTGAAGCGATTCAGTCCGGCGTCGCATCCCTGGAACAGGGACAGCGACCGTGCTCGACCCGATGTCCGCCCCGGGAATCCTGCTGCACGCCCGATGGTTCCCCCTGTGGACATCACTGCAGCAGTGGACGTCGGCACAGCATCCCGCCGACCGCATCGCCCGAGAGGACCCGCCATGACCGAGACGACCCCCGCCACGATCCGCATGTTCGGCGCCCAGTGGTGCGGTGACTGCCGCCGCACCAAGGCGCAGCTGGACGGCCTCGGCGTCGACTTCCAGTACATCGACTTGGAGCAGGATGTGGCCGCCGCCGACGTCGCCCGGGAGATCTCCGGGCGCACCAACATCCCCGTAGTGGTCTACCCGGACGGCTCCCACCACGTGGAGCCCAGCAACGACGACGTCGCCGCCAAGCTGCGGGAGCTGCGGATCATCTGAGCCGTCGCAGCGGACTGCCGCGGAGCCCGACCTCCACTGACGGCCCAACGGCGAGCCCTCAGACCTGGCCCCCGAGCCACTGATGCGCTATATATGGTCGGATGACCACCCGTGCGTCGGACGTCCGGCGGTGAGCCTGACGGCGTCGGCGGGGCATGGCGAGGGGAAGGACTTCACCGGGTGGCCGAGACCGAGACGATGACTCAGCGCGGAGACCCGCGCGCGCCGACGGCGTCGCGGATCCCGTTGCGCCGCCTGCCGACCAGCATGATCCTCTGGTCCGCCATGCGCGTGCTCGTCGCCGTGCTCGCCGCTGCGGCCGTGGTCGCGCAGTTCGCCGCCGCCCTGGACGGCGCCCTCACCCATGACCGGGCACTGGGCGCCACGGTGGGGAACTTCTTCAGCTACTTCACCATCCTCTCCAACTCAGCGGCAGCAGTGTTCCTGGCCTGGGCCGGGCTGCGTCCGCTCATCCGTCGGCGCGGCTCCCTGGTGGACCCGCCGGCGCTCTCCCTGGGGCTGGCCTGTGTAACCAGCTGCGTGCTGATCACCGGGGCGGTCTACAACACGTTGCTGCGCCATCTGCCGCTGCCCCCCGGCAGCGAGCCGCCGCCATGGTCGAACGAGGTGCTGCACATGGTGGTGCCGCTGTTCGTCTTCGCCGACCTGCTGCTGGGGCCGCGCCGACGCGCTCTGCCATGGCGCGCCCTGTGGGTGATGGTGGCGTTCCCGCTGCTGTGGGCGATCTACACAATGGTCCGAGGCCCGCTGGTCACCGATCCGGCCACCGGCGCACCCTTCTGGTACCCCTACCCCTTCATGGATCCGGGCAACCAGGACCTGGTGCCGCTGGCCGGCTACCCGGGCGTGATCCTCTACCTGGCCGGCATCGCGGCGGCCATGATCGCCGTCAGCGCCGTCGTCGTCTGGTGCGGGCGCCGCGGACCCGGGCTGTGACACCGCCGGTGCGGGGCTTCCCTGGAGAGGGGTTCGAGACTTCGACCATGATCGAGCCGAGCCGCTGACGGCGCGGCACCACAACACCTCTCAAGGGAGTCGGCATGAACCTGGACACGATAGAGCAAGCTGACGATGCCCTGAGGATGAAGGTCCGGGCCCGGCTGAACCGCCGGAACGCGGCGAAGGTGCTGCGATCGATCGAATCCGCGACAGGCCCGGTGCCACGGCATGTCAGGGCGCAGGCCGACGACTACGCCGGCGATGTGCTCGGTTCCAAGAGCCATGCGGCCTGGCTGTACGTCTACTGCGCGATCGCCGGCGAGTTCCGCGACGGGTGGATCCCCGACGACTACTACATGTCCGTGGTCCTTCCCGCGATCGAGGGGCGACATGGCGCGCTCTCCGACATGCGGTCGATGACAGCCCGCATCTTCGGGCACGAGAAGGAGATCCCCGACAGCGGATACGTGGTCAAGGGGCGGCTGTTCAGCGCATCGCTCGACGAGAGCGCATCCCTGGAGGAGTTCACCGACCTGGTCTTCGCCGGAGGCGACCGAGTGGCCTTCAAAGCTGACGGGAGCGCGCGCGGCCGCGGCGTGCAGATCCTTGATCGAGAGAGCTTCACGCGGACGGCGAGGGACCTTCCCGACGGCGTGGTCCAACCCTTCATCCACCAGCACGAGGCCTTCGCCGAGATCGCGTCCGGCTCCGTCGGGACGCTGCGGATGACGACGGTCATCGAACCTGACGGGCAGCCGTCGCTCAGGGATGCGTACCTGCGCTTCGGGCGGGAGGCGGAGGACCATGTCGCCTCGGACTCGAACATCCGCGTTCTGCTCGACACGACCACGGGCGCCTTCAGCCCGATCGGCTACTCGGTGGACTGGCTCGAGATCGACCGGCATCCCGACTCCGGCGCCGTGTTCGCCGGACATGAGGTGCCGAACTACGCCGCCTGCCGCGAGGCCGTGGAACGGCTGCACGGGCGATTCCCGGTGGCCCCGGTGATCGGGTGGGACCTGACCGTTGGTCATGACGGTTCCGTCCACGTGCTCGAGTGGAACAACGGGCACAACGACATCAAGTTCTCCGAAGCGACCTCGGGGCCGTGCTTCACGGGGTTGGGCTGGGAGTTCCTCGGCCGGAAGGGAGGGCGGCCCGGTGTCCCTCACTGAGACGGAGGCGCCCGCGGCGATCTTCGCCCAGTCTGGCGCAGCCCTCTCCCCCGATCAGCGAGTCGTCGACCTGCTGCTGGGGCCGCGGCGACGGGCGCTTGCCTGGCGCTCCCTGTGGGTCGTCGTGGGTCTCTCTCTCCCCCCGTTAGCTTCTAAGGGCGCTGCTTCTCCGGCAGGATGAGCAGTGTTGGCCGGTCCGGTCTCTGGGCATGATCATTTGCCCCCAGTCGCAGTCATGATCCGGGGGGTGTTGTCACCCAGAGGCCGGTCACGGGTGGATCGTGGATCGCTGATAGAGGCACGACAGCCCCAACCTGCCCCGGCAGGCGGAGGGCTAGTTTCCTAACGTGGATGCCGAGCATGACCCGCCCTACTGACCACACCGACACCTCGGTGCTGGATCCGGCCAGCGACGGGCCCGGCACCCCGACCGGTGGCCGTCACGGTTCACAGAGACGGGAGAAGACCATGGGCTGGATCCTGCAGGATGTCGAGGTGTTCATCGGCCTCGACGTCGTCAAAGCCGAACATCACGCCACCGCACTGACCCGCACCAGCGAGAAGGTCTACGACAAGGCCCTGCCCAACGACGAGACCAAGCTGCGGCAGCTGCTGAACGAACTCACCAAGGACCACGGGCCAGCATTGTTGGTGGTCGACCAACCAGCGACTATCGGAGCGCTGCCTGTCACCGTGGCCCAGACGATGGAGCAGGTCGAAGTGGCCTACCTGCCGGGGTTGACCATGCGCCGGATGACTGACCTGCACGCCGGCTCGGCCAAGACCGATGCCCGGGACGCGTTCATCATCGCCGAGACAGCCCGCACCATGCCCTCAGCGCTGCGGCAGATCGCCGCCAGCGACGAGCAGATCGCCGAGCTGGCGGTGCTGGCTGGCTTCGATGATGACCTGCTGGGCCAGACCACCGCAGCCAGGAACCGGCTGCGCGGGCTGCTGACCCAGATCCACCCGGCTCTCGAGCGGGCTGTGGGCTCGAATCTGCATCACTACGGGGTCCTTGATGCTTTGGCCGCCTGGCCGACCCCGCAGAAGCTCAAGGCCGCTGGCCGGGGGCATGTGCGCAACAGGATCAAGAAGCACAATCCTCGCCTGGCCGAGAGGCTCACCGCGGCGATCTTCACCGCCCTGGATGCCCAGACCGTGGTGGTCGCTGGCACCGGGGCCGCGGCCACGATCATCCCGATCCTGACCAACCAGCTGAAGGACCTCTACACCCAGCGGGCCCACGTGCTGGCCCAGGTCGAGGCACTGGTGGAGGCCCACCCTCTTGCCCAGGTCCTGACCTCGATGCCCGGAATCGGGGTCAGGACCGCCGCTAGAATCCTCACCGAGGTCGTCGGCAAGGACTTCAAGACTGCCGGGCACCTCGCTTCCTACGCCGGGATCGCCCCCACGACCCGGCGCTCCGGGACATCGATCCGCGGGGAGTTCGCCAACCGCGGCGGCAACAAGAGACTGAAATCGTCCCTGTTCAACAGCGCCTTCGCCTCATTGCACCACGGGCCTTCACGGGCCTACTACGACAAGAAGAGAGCCGCTGGGAAGACTCACAAACAGGCCGTCATCGCTCTGGCTCGTCGCCGTCTGGACACTCTCTACGCCATGCTGCGAGACGGCACCTTCTACCAAGACCCCGAGACCATCAGAGGCGGCACCTGGCACGCCCTCGCGGCTTGACGAAAACCATAGAGGCACCCCCGGGGGGAAGGACAGCCCGGAGTTTAGGGATCGATGCCGAAGAGTTCGAGGAAGACGCGCCCGCAACGAACGAACCCTGCCCGGCGTCGCCGCGGGGCAGGGTTCGGACGTCTTCAGTTGTGGAGCTAAGGGGAGTCGAACCCCTGACCTCGTCGATGCGAACGACGCGCTCTACCAGCTGAGCTATAGCCCCGTATGCAGTTTCTACCCTGTGCCACCGCACCGGCCCTTCTGCAGATCAACTCGGCAGATCGCCGCGCGCGACCACACCAGGATATAACCGCGGAGCCGCTCACAGAAATTCCTGGACGGCAGATGACGCCGGGAACCGCCTGTCCCCGCCGTCATCGCTGGTCACCAGCGCATAGGGGCACCGTCACACGATGTCGACCCGCGTTCCTGCACCCGGGGCGTGAGCACCGCCACTGCTGAGCCGGCCTGAATCCCTGATACTGGTGGGATGACCGTCTCCACCGCGCCCTCCCCCGCCGTCGTCGCCGAGCCTGCCTTCGGGCTGCTGCTGGACGTGGACGGCCCCATCGCCTCGCCGGTCTCGCGGACGGTGGCGATCACCTCCATCGGCCGCGATCTGGCCGCCATGGCCAACCGGGGCATCCCGGTCATCTTCAACACCGGACGCTCCGACGACTTCATCGCCCGTCAGGTGGTCCCGCCGCTGCGCGAGGCGGGCCTGCACGCGGGCGCTCCGGTCTTCACCATCAGCGAGAAGGGCGCGGTCTGGGCCGAGGTCACCCCGGAGGGGCTGGGCGAGATCCACCTCGACGAGGAGCTGCGCCTGCCCGCCGCCCTGGCCGACGACGTCCGCGCCCTGGTGGCCGAGCGGTTCAGCGGGCACATGTTCTTCGACGAGACCAAGCGGGCCATGATCTCCCTGGAGCAGCGCACCGACGTCGCCAACGAGGACTACCTGGCGGTCCAGCCGGAGTTCGACGCCGCCGCCCCTGCCCTGCTGGAGAAGCACCAGGTCCGTGACGTCCGCATCGACCCGACCATCATCTCCACCGACATCGAGCACGATCGCCTGGGCAAGGACCTCGGCGCCGCCCGGGCGCTGGAGCTGCTCCAGGCCCGTGGCATCAGCCCGCAGGCCTGGTACACGATGGGCGACTCCCGCACCGACTACGCGATGGCCTCCTGGCTGCACGAGCGCGGCCACCAGGTCAGCCATGTGGACGTCCGCCCCGCCGACGGCATCCCGGAGACCGCCCACCCGGTGCTGACCTCGGACACCGGCGCCATCCATGACGACGCCGGCGCCGAGTTCCTCAGCCGTTGGGCCCGTTCGCTGTGCTGAGGGCAGAGAGCCGCGGGTTCAATCCAGGACGTTCGTACACGGCCTAGCTCGGAGCTGCACTAACTCGACCTCAGCGAAGGCCTGGTCATCCACATCCCCGCCATGCAGGTCACATAGATGGTACCCGTGACCAGGGAGGCGAGCAGCACCCAAGGGTCATACGAGCTGAACAGCGTGACGACGAGAAACATCAGAACTACCGTCGACACGACCAGGCCGATCAGCCAGGCCACGAATGTCCGGTCCGCTCGTGTCAATTGAAGCACCCCATCACAGTGAACGCGGTGGTTGATCCAGCGATGGTGACAATCCCACCGATGCAGGCTGCGCAGATCTTCGCCGTCGGGGGCGTAGCCGGCACGGAGCAGGACGATCCGCACAGGGCCACGATCGTCCCCGCTGCGACGGTGCCGATTCCGAGCGTGGTGGCTACGCACGCCACTGTGCCCCCTGACTGTGCAACGGGGCTGATGCAGGAACAGGTGACAGTTCACTCTTAGGCCGCCAGGGTGACGGCCTGCTCCATTAGGTGGGCTTCAAACTGTACCGGGGTCATCCGGCCCAGCTCCTGCTGCTTCCTCCTTCGGTGGTAGGTCTTCTCGATCCAGGTGACGATCTTCATCCGCAGCTGCTGACGGGTCGCCCAAACCTCACGGTCAAGCACATTGTTCTGCAGCAGCGAGTAGAACGACTCCATCGCCGCGTTATCACCAGCGGCACCGACCCGACCCATCGAGCCGATCAGCCCGTGCTGTTCCAGCACCCGGGTGACTTTCTTCGCTCGAAATTGCGACCCTCGATCCGAGTGCAGAATGCATCCGGCCACGTTGGCGACCCCGCGGCGGGCCACCGCGTTGTTGATCGCCCGCACTGCCAGTGAGGACTTCATGCGCGAGTCGATCGCGTAGCCGACGATCCGGCGTGAGCAGACATCCTTGATCGCGCACAGATACAGCTTGCCCTCACCGGTGTGGTGTTCGGTGATGTCGGTCAGCCAGACCTGGTTCGGGGCATCAGCGTGGAAGTTCCGTCGCACCCGGTCGTCATGGACTGGCGGGCCCGGGCGGGTGCCTTTGCCCCTGCGCTTGCGGCTGATCACCGAAGTCACACCCTGGGCGTTGCACAGCCGCCACGCAGTCCTGGTGGCCATCCGGTGTCCAGCCTCTTCTGCTTCATCAGCGAGGTATCGGTACCCGAACTCAGGATCCTCTCGGTGAGCATCGATCAGCGCGTTGAGTCGGTGGGCTTCCTCCCACTCCTGATCCGTCACGGGGTTGGCCAGCCACCGGTAGTAGGGCTGGCGGGCGATCTTCAGTACCCGGCACGTCACCGCCACAGGAACACCCTCGGTGGCGGCGAGATCACCTACGAGCGGGTAGAGCCTTTTGACGGCAGATTCGCCTGCGAGAGATACGCCGCGGCCCGGCGCAGCACCAGGTTCTCCTGCTCGAGCAACCGGTTACGCCGGCGCAGTTCACGCAGCTCGTCCTTCTGATCACTGGTGCGGCCTTCGCGTTCACCGGCATCGGTGGCGTCCTGGCGCATCCAGTTCGTCAGAGTCGCGTAGCTGATCCCGAAATCAGCAGCGATCTGCTTCAGGCTCACACCGGCCTCGCGGTTCTTCGCGACCGCGACAACATCCTCCCGGAACTCCTCCGGGTACTTTCCTGCCATAGGGACATCCTCTCCTGCCCAGCACCCACGGCGCTAAGCATCAGATGTCACCTGTTCCTGCATCAGCCCCATGGATAGAAGTCGAGGCCTTCCGATGATGGAGGTTCCTACACCTAATCCATCCAGAAGACCTCGACGATGTCCCAGCCTACTTTCACGACCCCTGA
>NZ_BAAAVT010000021.1:0-47915 GCF_039534665.1 Nesterenkonia aethiopica
AACTCAGCGGGATATCCTCTTCGTCCCATGTGGCACTCCAATGCTCGGGACACCAGAATCCACGAAATCCAAACTCCTCGGAACTCAGGACGGACCACCTCCATCAAACCCAGGGCGCTTCAGTTCGGCGATGTCGGTGACCCACGGGTGGTTCGGGCCATTGCGCGTAAAGTCGCGTTCGATGAGGTAGCAGGCGATGTTGTCGGGCTTGATCCGTCTCCATTTTCAGCAGCCATGACCCCCTGCACCTCCGCGCGCTGCATGGGCAGGTGGACCTGGTGAAAACCGACCTTGACCCCGCGGCCCAGTGTGAGCTCGGCGTGGACCCGTTCGATGCCGTAGGTCCCGTTAGACTCGGCGTGGGTCTGGGTGATGAGGTTGGTGAGCACTGCGTGTCGGATCGCACGCTCTGGCTGTGGCCAACGCTGTTGCTTATAGAAGCCGGATTCGGAGCCCCCGAGGAGCCGGCAGGCGCCCTGGACGGGGAGGTTGTCCGAGGTGATCACCTCGACCGCCGCGGGCTTTCTTTTGGGGTGGTCTCCTCCTTCAGAGCATCAGACCGCCCTCTGAGTGACCGCGAGCTCGGTCTCACGGTCGCGGAGCCGCTTCTTCGCCGCAGTCGGCTCGGCGTGCTCGGCGGTGGTCAGCCCGGACTGTTCGCCGTGGTCGGATCAGTTCTGGCGGCGCCAGTTGCAGATCGCCTGGTTGCTGATGTCGAGATCGTGCGCGACGCTGGCCGCGATGGGGTCCGCGGCGAGTAGTTAGAGTGCCTTGCGTCTGAACTCAGCTGGATAGCCCGGTCGTCCCATCGGAGCCTCCTGATGTGGGGGCACCAGAATCCTAAAACTTAGACGCCGTAGAACCCGGGGCAGACCAGAGTCTCCATCAACCCAAGGGAGCTTCACCTAGGCGCGGCGCCGATCGTCGTGTACGGTTGCGCATTCTCGAACCGGGCAGGACGAGCTTCAGCTTCGACTCCCAACGGGTGGGTGGGAGGAATCAGATTGCGCGGTGTATTACAGGGCAGGTCGTTGACCGAGGGCAAATTCGACAAGCAGCGCATGCGAGAGGTCCAAGGTGGCACGGTGGTGCGAGCCCAGCGGACGTTCGGCGCGTGCTACTTGAGTCAAGGCCTCGTCGCAACGAATCGAGGCGTCTGGACCGAGGAACTCGCGAACGTCTGCGTTGGTGGTCGCGCGCCCAGCAGCCTCCAGCCATGCAGCGTAGGGGCTGGATTGTGCATGGTGAGACGTCACCTGGTGACCCGGTGAGGTGCCATAGATCCTCCCCGGAGCGAGATCGGCTACCTCAGCCCGCGTTATGGAGCGCCTTACGTCGTCGTCCGGAGATTTCTCCGGGCTGTCGTACGGCAGGTCCTTGAGTCCTGGACTTAGGGACTCCATGGTGTCGAAGTAGAACTGTCGTGCGCTCACCCCCGTTGGGCCATCTGTCAGCTGGTCGGTCATGCTTGAGTTCAAGGGAGTCAGCATTGCCCGTCGATGGGGGTTGTGGCCAAAATGGAAACGATTCCTGAACTCCCTATAATGCAGCACCATTATTGGAGTCAATGGCCTCCATCTTTGGAGGGTCTCCATGTCGCTTAGAGTGGTGTCAAGCCAGCGCGAATGTTCATCCGAGTCAATGCGTCGCTTGTATCTATTTATTCTATCTTCAATGCTCGAGTCTTTGAAGTGGGGGCGAAAATTTCCTCCCCCAGCGCCGTGTGCCTGAAATTGAAATGCGTTGAAGGTCTGGTTGTTGAGATAGAGTGGTAAATATACTCCCAGAGAATTTCGTTCCCAGTGCCCCATGCTCCCGGCGTCATCACGAGGGGAGCCCGCTGTCGCCTGGTGACCGTTCAGTTCTAGTCCGTAATGGTCCGCAATGGTAGAGGCTGCGCGGAGGTCGTCCTGCTTGTCTCTCGATGAGGCGAGGCGGAATCGTTTGCGTCTCGTGTCGAATTCTCCCGTGGAGAGGAGGAAGGCCAGTACGGTGCGAGAGTCCAAGCCGCCGCTTAGATCAGCAGAGACTGAGACTCGTTCGTCATCAAGGAGCGTCATGACGCGCGATCGCCATGTTGATAGGTAGTGGGACAAAGCTGACTCGTATGACTCAGCTAAGGGCTGTTCTGCGTGATGGAGCTCTGGACCGTCCGCGCTGAGGGAGATCCTGCTGAAGGACGGCACCAGGCGTATGCCTGAGATGTAAGTTTCAGACGTTGTGATCTGGGAAGTAAATGCTCCGCGTTCGCCGAATGGCCTCAATAGTTCCGGGCGAGTGGAGAGGATGACGCCGTGGCTTCTCAAATGCTCCACCAGCTCGGTCAGCGAGGATGACACGGCCCATCTGTTTCCCGCTTCATAGAGGAACAGGCGTGCTAGTCCACGGGAGTCGGTGCCTACCGTCCATCCTCTCGCTCTCCGTTTCACGAGCACGTAACAGCCGTCGTTGTCGAATGTGACTTCCCGCTGTCGGATACGGCGATACTCTTCCGCTCCTTCGGGGCCGACGATCAAGTCTGTCCCTTGCCAGCAGTATCCCTCGAATTCCACACTAGGTTCTGGTTGGAACGATGAGATTAAGAACATCGATTAGTCTCCGAGATTGAGAAGGAATCGAATCTGCGGTCTGTTGGGGTCCGGCGGCACGGGGCTCTGACGGGTGGGTCGATCCTGAGGTCTACCCTACCTTGCAGAATGGTCGCGGGGCCTTCTCCGCTTCTCAGCGTCGTTTACCACAGAAATCGTGCAGCAGACCATGCTGGAGGTGCGCCCAGGCGATCGATCAACGATCAGAAGTGGCGTGCGTCCCTTTGGGACCTGCTACTTAGGTGAGGAAGCCCCGCAACGGATAGGAGCGCTCAGTAGTCTGTGCGGGTACTGCGCGACGTGCTTTCGAGAGGGTTCCTGAATCGCGTTCGGATCGTGTGGTCTACGGTGAACTTCAACGTTGCGGGTACGAGGAGCTGTGCTGCGCCTTCGGCGCGTCAGCGAAAGTCGTAGAAGCTGGAGTCACCCGAACCGGAGAGGGAGGATTGTGGCATCTGGGGCATAGCGTGCACGCGAGAGGAGCTGATGGACTGGAGGGGTGCCGACGTCATCGATGGATCAGAACTTCGCAGTTCAGAAGCGATAGAGTGTGCTAGGTGGACTTTGACCTTGTCTATAGCTCGATCGTGGCTGCAGACGTTCAGGATCGAAAAGTGGTGGCTAGATTGAAGGAATCTGCTGGGGCTCCCGTGGCAGACGTCGAAGTGCAGACTCGGCAGGCGGCTCCGGGACCGACTGTGGGGGACTACAGCCATCTTCGCTTCAGCCGAGGTTACGTCTATAGCGCCGATCGAGTTGTGTTTCCTTGGGCTGCCCATTGGCGGCGTATTGCCTTCGGCGGGGGCATCTTCCATTGGGACCCGCGGTCCGCGCTTGCCGTCGCTCGCCAGGGCGACTCCGAGGTCCTGGTCTGCGGGCATGTGCTCCACACTGGCTGGCGCACGACGGACATCGCCGAGGTGGCTCGACGCCTGCTGGCATCCTTGACGCAGAGCCGACAGAGTTTCTTGGACGACCTCGAGGACATGTTCGGCCAGTATGTGGTGCTGGACCTCCAGGGCAGCACTATGAGAGCCCAGACCGACGGCTCGGGGGCTCGGGCCATGTTCCACGATGATGAGGCTCGTCTGCTCGGATCGCACATCAATTTGGTCGGAATGGTTGCAGCGGCCCCGCCCAGCCGAATCGCGAAGTGGATCGGGGACACCCAGTCCTTCGACATGCCCGGCCGGTCCACCGAATACGAGGGCATCTGGTTCCTCATGCCGAACACGGAGGTCACCGTCGGCACCGGGGAGATCACTCGGATCGGGCCGCGGCCGTATGACCCGCTCACCGTGGACCAGGCGGTGGACGCGATGCTGCCGCACCTGGAGATCCAGCGGGACCTGCTGCTGGCCGAGGACCGGCAGATCCTGCTGTCCATGAGTGCCGGGGTGGACACCCGCACGTCGCTGGCGGCGTTCCACGGGCACTACGACGCACTGAAGACCTTCACCTATTCGAAGGAGAAGCTGAAGGGCGACGCCACCTCCCGCATGCTGTCCCGGGACGGGCAGCTGGCCGCCCGCATCGCTGAGCGGTTCGACCTCGATCACACGGTCTTCCACCTCGACGAGGAGGAGCCCGCCCCGGAAGCGTTCCGCGCCGTCTTGGAGGAGGCCAGCCCCCGGGCGCATATGCGAAAGCTCGCCTGGGTGTACCACCGCAAGCTCCCGCATGACGCCATCCACATCCGCTCCCAGGTCAACGGCATCGGCAAGTGGCACTACGGGCACCTGATGCACCACGCGGAGGACCACAACTTCAGCGCCGAGCGGATGGCGACACTGACCAAGCACGGCCGCGCACTGCGCCGGACCAAGAAGCCCCGATCGGCCTTCCGCCCCGGCATCGAGGCCTTCCAGGAGTACATCGACTCCACCCAGCTGCGCAGCGTGCCCAACGGCTATCTGCTCAGCGACATCTTCCAGTGGGAGCACCGCACCGCCTACTGGGGCCTGGCGCACCTGGTCGAGTCCGACTTCACCTTCGACACCTACTCCATGTACGGCTCCCGCCGGATGATCCAGCTCATGCTGCACGTGCCGGAGGCCGTCCGCGCGCAGAAGGGGCTCTTCCGCGCCATCATCGAACGCAGCGAACCTCGCCTGGCGCGCTACTACGTCAACGGCAAGAAGTGGCGGGCACCGGATCTGAGCATCCCGGTGGCCGAGTTCCAGCGCGGCGAGAAGACCTACAGCCACAAGAAGGAGCTGCAGAAGGAGAACGCCTCCCTTAAGAAGCAGCTGGAGCAGGCCCAGGCCGAGCTCGCCGAGCTGCGGGCGGCGGGCGGAGCCCAGGACGGCGGCGATGACGACGGCACCGCACAGTGACAACGGCCCCCAGGTCCAGACCGACCGGGAAGGAGAGGCCGCCGAGATTCCGCACCCGCGGCACTTCTCCCCGGAAGTGATGCGCGAGGCAGCAGGCTTCAAACTCTCCAGCTATTCGATCGCCCTGGAGGCGTGGCGGCGGGGACTCACCGTGCGTGCCCTGGATGGAAGCCTGAGACGCTTTCGCATCTCCGACGGAGAACGGACCGTGCGGTTCGACAAATCGCGCCCCTCGCTGACCGCGCGTGAGGCGATCCTCATCGAACAGGACAAGTCCCGGACGAACCGGTGCCTCTCCCGCGCGGGCGTCGCCACGCCCGATTCGGTGACTGTGGATCTCACGGTGGAGACGGACGAGGACGTCGTCGCACGTGCCGAGGCCAAAGGCTACCCGGTGGTGGCGAAGCCCAGCCGCGGCAGCATGGGCCGTGGCGTGTTCACCGGAATCGGCGATGCTGACACGCTGCGTCTGTACCTCGCTGTGCTGCGTTAGGAACTACGGGTCGACTCCATGATTCTGGAACGGCACATCCCCGGGGAGGACTACCGTGTGCTGGTGGTGGGCGACCGTGCCGTCGCGGCCTGCTATCGCGTGCCGGCCAATGTCATCGGCGACGGGACACGCACCATCGATGAGCTCATCGACCAGAAGAACCGGCTGCGAGCCGAGAATCCGTACCTCAAGCCCATCATCCGGGATGCGGAGATCGAGGCGCACATCCGCGATGCTGGACACACCCGGACGAGCGTGCTGCCGGAGGGCGACCAGCTCCTGCTGCGCGGCAAGGCCAATGCCAGTGCCGGCGGGGACACCTTCGACGTCACCGACCAGCTGCCGCGCCGTCTGGCGGACCTTGCGGTGCGGGCGGTCCAGGCCGTCCCGGGCCTGGCGCTCGCGGGCGTGGACCTGCGGTGGGCCCCTGGATCGGGTGAGGACGACGGCGATCCCGCCGTCATCGAGCTCAACTCGCGTCCGGAGATCGAGCTCAACATGTACCCCTGGGAGGGCACCGGGCGGGACGTGCCTCGAGAGATCATCGATGCCGTGTTCCCCGACTCCGAGCCTCCGGGGCCGGCGGACGCCCAGCTCCATTGGCCGCTGCGTCCCGTGCTGGACCTGATCGGCGACGGTGTGGCCTCCGAGGTCGAGATCGCGCCGGTGCCTGCCCATCGCTTCGCCCATCGCCGGCGCTTCCGGCTGACCGGCGGGATCACGGTCACCTCCCGGCAGCGGTCCCGGCTGGTCTACGGGGTGAAGAAGCTCGGTGTCGCAGGCTCCCTGACCGCCCGGACCACGGCCGACGGCGAGACGGAGACCGAGATGATCGTCTGCGGTCCGCGCTGGGCGGTGCGGTCCTTCACCGCGCATGCGGGAAAGGCCCTCGGGGTGGACTGGGGGAGCGGGGAGCCATGGAAGGGTCCGGTCACTCCGGGATTCGACCTGCCGTCCCCGACCCCGTGATGAGGCCGAGGGTCTGGTGCCGCCGGTTCAGCAGTGATGTGGGCCACCAACGGCTAAGATCGACAGGAAGCCCTGCGGACGTGCCAGTGAAGGAGCTGAGATGGCGCTCGAAGAGTCCGACTTCCCCTCCCACAACGGCCGGGACCGTATCCACGCGTGGATCTACACCCCCGTCGTCCCACCACGCGGAATCGTCCAGGTGATCCACGGCCTCGGTGAGCACTCCCGCCGCTACCTGCGGCTCATCACGCGCCTCCTCGACGAGGGCTTCATCGTCGCCGCAGACGACCACGCCGGCCATGGCAAGACTGCCATGGAGTCCGGGGTGTGGGCCGACACGGGTCCGGAAGGCGCCGAAGCCGTGGTCGCCGACGAGGCCGCGCTCCGCAGGACCGTCACGGCCCAGTACCCGGACCTGCCCTACTTCGTCTTCGGCCACAGCTGGGGTTCGATCATCGCCCGCGTGCTGACCGCGCGGGACCCTGAGGGGATCTCCGGACTGCTGCTCGGTGGGATCGCCGCCCAGGTGCGTTCGATGGACACCCTGGACCTCGCCGCCGTCGAAGCCGCGATTGCAGACAGCGACGGCTCCCGCCCCGCAGAGGAGTTCCTGCCCGCCCTGTTCGACGGATTCCTCGCACGGTACGAGGACGTCCAGGGCCCCACGGACTGGGTGGCACTGGACCGCGACGTGGTGCGCGATCACGCGCAGGATCCGCTGAACAGATTCGGAGAGCCGCTCTCTCTGCGCTTCCTGCATGACTTCGTCTCGCTGTACCGGGAGTCGAACGACCCCCAGACCCTCTCCAGGATCCCGACCGACCTGCCCGTCCTGATCCTCGCCGGCGACCAGGACCCCGTCACCAACTACGGCGAGGGCGCCTACCATGTGGCCAATGCGCTCGCCGAGTCCGGGAACCGGAAGGTCCGCACCCGCGTCTACAGCGGCTACCGCCACGAGGTGCACAACGAGCCGCCCATCCGTGACGACGTCGCGGGCGAGATCCTCTCGTTCCTGGAGAGCGCCCTCGGGTGATCAGCCTCCGGCCGGTGCCGCTGCGCCGAGACGCTCCATGGCGTCCACGATGCTTGTGGTGACCTCCCGGCCGGTCCCGTAGGCCGGCCACTGGTTCATCGAGAGGTTCGCCCGGGAGTTCAGCTCCGTGATGAACGCGCCCTCGCCGCTGCGCACATCCGGCACCATCAGGTCCAGGCCGACGGCGTGCAGCCCGGGGATCGCCGCGGCCGTCTCCACCGAGAGCCGGGCCAGGTCCTCATGCAGCTCCTCGGTGACGTCCACATTGATGCCGCCGGTCCCCAGGTAGGGTTCCGCGTTCAGCAGCACCACCTGGCTCTCCGCGGGGCTGGCCTCGCGGTCCAGACCCTGGGAGGCCAGCACCGCATCATCGACCACGAGCTTCTTCGACCGCAGATAGGCATGCGAGGAGCGCATGGTGGTCAGCTCCTCGACCAGCCCGGACACGCTGGTGGTCCCATCGCCCACCACATGCGCGGGCACCCGCACGGCGGCGCCGATCAGCTCTCCTTCGACCACGTAGGTGCGCAGGTCGATGCCTTCCACGTGGTCCTCCAGGATCAGCCGGCCGTTGGCGGTCTCCCGCCTCGCCTGGGCCCAGGCGGACCGCAGCTGCTCCTCGGTGGTGATGTTCGTCGTCACCCCGCGCCCGGCGTTTCCATCCGAGGGCTTGAGCACCAGCGGGCGGAAGCCCACGCTCCGCTGATGCTCGAGCGCGGCCGGCAGCTGCCGGACGGTGAGGAACACTCCCTGGGGGATCGGCGCTCCGGCCTGGTCCAGCGCGACCTTGGTCAGTGTCTTCGACAGGCACACGCGCTCTGCCAGGCCGCCGGTCAGCGAGGGGGCGAAACGGTTCAGCCCACCCACCAGCGTGCCGTTCCGAAAGAACATGGCCGTCTTGCCGTGCTCGATGACCTCCATACCGCGGGAGCGCGCGCAGGCCATGATGCCGCCCCGATGTCCCGGCCATTCGGCGAAGGAGTTCATCTCCCGGTATCGGGGGGCGATGTGCCGCTCGATGAAGCGGCGGTGCGGGGCCAGATGAGCGATCGTCAACGGGGTCTCCTCATAGCGGCTCCGGGTGTCCTCTCAGTCCTGGAGCGCGGGTCGAAGGGCGGGGTCAGCCGTTCTCCACGGCGGTGCGCAGGTCGGTCAGGAACTGGTCGATCTCGGGTCTGGTCCAGGGGCCGTCCTCGTAGAGGGCCAGGATCTCGGCGATGTGCTCAGCCGCCTCACGCCACTGCTCGGAGGAGATCAGGCTGAGCTTCTTGAGGTACCAGTTGACCACGTAGCCTTCCAGTCGGGTCTGCCGGTAGTCCTCCAGCAGTCCCTGCTCACGCAGCCAGGCCACGCGGTCCTGCTCCAGAGGCAGGTACTTCGCGAAGTACCGGGGAGAGATGGCATTGACCGCTGACCCGGAGACCTCGCTGTAGTAGGCGTTGACGTCGACGTCCACCGTGCGGATCCGCCGAGCGTGATGGAGCATCTGCTGGGAGAGATAGTTGTCCTGCCCCAGGGCGCCCAGCGGCATCTGCAGGTCCAGCGGCTGCAGCCAGGAGGTGCGGATCACCGCGGCGTGGATGCGCAGGGACCGGAAGCCCCACCGGGCCAGCGAGTCCTCCGGCAGCACCAGGGTCCTGGCGGCGTCGTCATCGGACCCGCCGAACACCTCCCGAAGCTCCTGGTGATGGTCGATGCGCAGCCGTCGGGTGGACCAGCGCAGCACGTTGCCCATCGCCAGGTCCGCCTCCGGGTGGGCGTCGAGCTCCTCCACGAGCCGGGCCAGGCCCCCGCAGACCATCTCGTCGTCGGGATCCAGGTAGGCCACGTACTCGGTGGCCGTCAGCTGGATGCCCAGGTTCCGCGGTCGGGAGGCCGAGCCGGAGCCGCCCGGCGCGAAGTGGTAGGCGGTCACGTTCGGATGCTCTGCGGCCAGCTCGTCCACCGTGGTGACGGTGACCGCATCGGTGGAGCCGTCGTCGATCAGCAGCACCTGCATCTGGGAGAACAGCGCGGACCGTCGCAGGGAGGCGAAGCCCTTGTGCCGCAGGTGGGAGCCGTTGTTGTACACCGGCACGATGACGGTGAGCCGCAGACCCAGCTGCTCGGCACGACGCCGGACCTCGACGGCGACGGCCGACACGTCGTCGTCGCGCTCCCGAGGCTCCGCGCTGCGCGCCAGCACCCCGTCAGCGGGGCCATGCTCGCCGTGGTCGATCGCGTAGACCGCGAATTCCCGGCGGGCGGCGCGCAGCCGCTCCCGGCTAGCCAGCAGGGCAGGCTCCGGACGCCACCAGGCGGTCAGCTCCAGGGCCGCGGAATCGCCGTCGAGGCGCCGATGCGCCCACTGGTCGGCGGACTCCGCCGGGCCGTCGAGCTTGGTGGTCACCGACGCCGACTGATAGGCGAAGGCGGCCAGATGGTCGGCAGCGTACTCTGGGCCGTAGGACCGTCCCGGGGAGACCGGCAGCAGCATGTCCACCGCCCCGGCCCGCGCCGGGGCCTGATCCCAGGCCACCAGCTCCACCGGGCCGATGCTCTGCCGCTGCAGCTGCCGGGCCAGGGCCGGGGTGACCTGCTCTGCGACGGCGAGCACTCGGGGCTCGGCCGGGAGCGCGCTGCGGGCGTCCACCTCGGCGACGCTGGCCAGATCATGAAGACGGTCCACCACGTGGTCCTGAAGGAACGCCGTCCGCAGGCCCGCGGCCTGGATGCGGCGCAGTTCCTCCAGCGGCAGCGTCTCCAGGTGGGAGGCCACATCCTCAGCGGACTGTGCCAGGTGCACATGCGGGTGCTCGGAGTTCAGCCCCTGGTTGTAGGTGGAGAGCACCGCGGTGCCGCAGGCCTGCAGGGTCAGCGCGGTCGGCGAGCACGCCGTCTGGGAGGCCACTGTGGAGTTCAGGGCGATCGCGGCATCTGAGGCCCGCTGCAGTGCGATCAGCTTCTTCGGCCCCACATGGGAGGCCAGGTACGGGGTGAAGCCGCGCGGGTAGGAGAACCGATCGTCGCGGGTGGCCGCCTGCGACCGCGGGTCGAACAGCAGCAGGCGACGGCCGGAACGGATGACCCCTTCCAGTAGCGCGGTGGCATACTCGCGCCGTTGGGGGAAGAGCTTCGCGTGCCAGGTGCCCGCATAGGTGATCAGATCGGCCGATGCCGGCCGGGTGCCGATCGGCGAGTGCAGCAGCGGGTTGACCGCAGGGCGCATCACCTCCACCGTCCTGGCCCGCGGGCAGTCCGCGGCGTAGCGCTCCACCAGCTCCTCGGCGACGGTCAGCACATGGTCGGCCTGTTGGGCGACGTCCACCCAGTCCTCATAGAACCGGGACTCCTGGGTCCCCCAGAACACCACGGGGATGCCGACGCCCCGGAAGGCAGGGATGATGGAGCCGGTGATCCGACGGCGCACATACGTGCCGGGATCGCCCGCGCCCTTCCACGCGTCCCGTCGACCTGCCTGCACCGGGGCCACCACCAGCAGGTCCGGACGCTCCGCCGGAGCGGCGTCGAGCGCGCCCTGCCAGGCGGTGGGCGCCAGGTGGACCAGCTCCGCGGCACCTTCCAGCGTATGGACCAGGTGCCGCTCGGCGATCAGCGCGATGCGCAGGCCCGTTCGCGGCCGGCTGATGCCCTCCTCGCCCTCGGGCAGCGCGGCCAGCACCGGACGCAGCTGCCGCAGCAGCTGGTCCGCGCCCGCCGCCCCATGGGCGAACGGCGTCGACGGGTGCGGCCCGGCCAGGTCGGCGCCGTGGAGGTACTCGGCGGCAGCGAGCCGGCCGGCGTGGACCTGGTCCAGCTGAGAGGAGGCGAGCTCCAGCTGACGCAGCCGGGAGGACAGCTCCGCCGTCGGGGTCGCAGGAACGTCCAGGCTCATCGGGCGATCTCCTTCACATGCTCCTCATCCGACTGCAGGAAGCGGCGGATGTCCGGGTCCTGCCAGTCATGGTCGCCATAGAGCGCGGCCAGCTCACGGACGACGGCGGCCGCCTCCTCGCGCTGGTCCGCCGGGACCTGGTTCAGCTTGCCCAGATACCAGGAACGGAAGAACGGCTCTAGGCGGGTGTCCCGGTAGTCCTGCATCAGGCCGGTCTCCTGCAGCCAGGCGGTCCGGTCCTTCTCCAGGATCAGGTACTTGCGGAAATAGCGCGGCGAGACCACGTTCACGATCGAGGTGTCCACCGCACCGTAGTAGGTGTACACCGCCTTGGGCACCGTCAGGATCGCCGTCGAGTAGTAGAGCATCTGCTGGAAGAAGTAGGTGTCCTGGCCGGTGGCGCCGACCGGCTGCGCCAGGCCCAGTGACTGCAGCCAGGAGGTGCGGGCCACCACGGCCTCGATGGAGACCGGCACGAAGCCCAGCTCTCGCAAGGAGGTTCGGGTGGGCCGCAGCAGCCCGTCACGCTCCTCGATGTGGCGCTCCATGTGGCTCACATAGTGCATGTGCTTGCGGCCGCTGCGCCACCGGATCATGTCCCCGACCGCGAACTCCGCCTCCGGCTGCTCCTCGAGCGCCTCCATGAGCACCGAGTATCCGTCCCGGTACTCCTCGTCATCCGGGTCCAGATAGGTGACGAACTCGGTGAAGCTCAGGGCCAGGCCGGTGTTCCGTGGCCGGGAGGCCGAGCCGGAGCCGCCCGGTGCGTGATGGAACGCGGTGACGTTGGGCCAGGCGGCGGCCAGCTCGTCCACCGTGTCCACCGTGTGCATGTCGGTGGAGCCGTCGTTGACCAGCAGGACGTGCATCGTCTCGAAGCTCCGGCTGCGCCGCAGCGACTGGAACGCCTTGTGCCGCAGATGGTCGGCGTTGTTGTAGATCGGCACCACCACGGCCAGCTTCAGGTCCAGCTCCTCCACCAGGGCCTGGCACTCGGCGGCCTTCTGCTCGAGATCATCGCCCCGGTACAGCGGCGCGTCCCCGGGGGTCGGGGTGGAGACGGTGATCGCGTCCTCGGCGGACCGGTGCCCCAGGTGGTCGATGGCATAGATCTCCGCGGTCTCCGCGTGGCGTCGCAGCGCCTCAGGGGAGGCCAGCTGCTCGGCGGCCGGCCGCCACCAGGAGGACAGCGACAGGTCCGGCAGGTCCGCGGAACCCCGGTGGCGCCGGTGCGCCAGGCGGTCGGTCTGCTCGGCGTCGCCGGCGAGCTTGTGGCTGGCAGCCGTCGCGCTGTAGGCGTAGGAGGCGGCGTGGTCGGCCACATAGGTGGGGGAGTAGCGCCGGTGCGGCGAGACCGGCAGCAGGATGTCGAAGTCCCCTCGCCGCTGCGGCAGCTGGTCCCAGGAAACCAGCTCCACCGCCGAATGCGTCTGATGCTGCAGGTCTCGGGCCAGCTGCGGCGTCGGGTCCTCGGCCACGGCGAGGACCACCTCATGGTCCTGCGGCTCCGGCACTCCGGCCACCCGGCAGATGGCAGCCAGCCGGTTCACGCCGTGATCGTCGCTGAAGACCTTCCGGATGCCGTCTCCCTGGATGCGCCGCAGCTCCTCCAGGGTGAGGGACTCCAGCATCGCGGCCACATCCCGGGTGGAGTTGGCGATGTGGACCTGCGGGTAGTAGGAGTTCACGCCCTGGTTGTAGCTGGAGATCACCATGGTGCCGGTGGCCTGCAGCTCCAGCACCCGGTTGGCGAACATCGTCTGGGAGGCCACCACCGAGTTCAGGTTCACCGCGATGTCCGTGCCGCGCTGCAGCAGCATCAGATCCTCCCGGTCCCGGGCCGGAGCGATGTAGGGGGCGTAGCCGGTGGGGAACGCGTAGCGAGGATCGCCCAGGAACAGGTCCGAGTTACGGTCGAAGATCACCAGCGGCCGGTCTGACAGGGCGATGCCGCTCAGGGCCCACATGCCGTAGCGGCTGCGCTGCGGGTACTTCTCCGGGAGCCAGGACCCGGCGAAGTGGACCAGGTCGCTCACGGCCGGGCGGGATCCGATGGGCGAGTGCACCAGGGGATTCACCGCGAAGGGCAGCACGTCGATGCTCTGCGCCTGTGGGCAGTCCCGCTCATAGTGCGGGATCATCTCCGCGGCCGTGGTGAAGATGTGGTCGGCGGCCTGGGCCAGCCCCACGAAGGAGGAGTAGTTCGGCGGGTCCTCCTTGCCGTAGAACACCACCGGGATCCCCCGCCGACGGTACGCCGGCATGATCTCTTCGACCGTCAGCCGGCGACGGTTCGACTCCGGATTCGACAGGCCCCGCCAGGAGCGTTCGTTGAGCCCGCGCCAGGTGGCCGCGACCAGGAGGATGTCCGGGAGCCGCTCCTGCTGCAGCGGCTCCTCCCAATTCCGGGGAGTGACCGGCACCAGATCAGCCAGGCCCTCGAAGGACTCGAAGAGGAACTTGTCAGAGATGATCGCGATGCGCAGTCCCGTGTGGGGCCGCGAGATGCCCATCTCACCGGCGGGCAGCTGACGCAGCTGCGGCAGCAGAGACTCGAAGAGCTCGCGGGCGTCCCGGACGTCGTGGACGAACGGGGTGGAGACCGGTGCGGTGACCTCCGCTGAGGAGACCGGCTCGAGCAGCGAGGTGCGCGGGCGCAGCCCGGAGCTGACCTCCTCAAACTGCTGGAGACGGCGTCGCACCTGTCCGAGTCGGAACCTGACCGAGTGCGGCGCCCCGCTCACTGGCCCGCATCCGTCCGGGGGCCGGACTGGCGCACGCGCCGCAGCACGGGTTCCGGAGTGACGGTCCGCACCGCCCGCTTCACCGAACGCTGCACCGCCCCCCGGGCCTGCTCGGCGCGGACCAGACGGTCCACCGAGCGGTCCACCTTCTTCAGGGAGGTGCTCAGTGCGGCGAGCGGCTTCTCCAGGGCGGTCAGCCGCTTCTCCAGCGACCCCAGCCGCTGCTCGACGCCGTCGAGACGCCGCTCCAGCTCCTGGAACCGCTTCGGGAAGCCGGACGGGACGCGCTGGGCGTAGTTCCCGGCCCTGCGGATCTCCTTGCGCAACGTGTTCTCCGCCTGGCCCAGCCGCTCGTCGGAGACGGCCGGCGAGCTGGCGATCTTCGAGGCCAGGTTCTTCAGCACCCGCTGGGTCTCGTTCCGGTTGAACGTGTCCAGCTGCTGATACGTCCACTCCAGTTCGCGCAGCAGGGCCCGCTGCTGATCGAGCAGCGCCTCGACCACCTCCGGCATGGGCTCCTCGGCAGGCGCCGACTGGGCGGCGCTCACCTCATCTGCGGTGGTCTCCGTCGTCCCCTCGAGGATCGTCGCCTCATGGTCCGTTGCTGCCCCTGCACTCACGCGTGACTCCTTGTCCGTCCAGTCATCAAAGGTGTGCTGTGTTCTGTGCATGCTGTGCTCAGCGCATGCTCTGCCCCGGAAGCCTCCCCCAGCTTCCGTGCCACTCAGTCTAAACGCCTCCCCAGGCCTCTCCGGGCGGACGGCTGGGGGTTCTCAACTGCTGGAAGGCCGTTCATCGGCCGGTCAGCATCTCCTCCAGCATCGCCGCCGCCACGTCCCGGGGCGGGCCGTAGCCGGGCACCTGATTGATGGAGAAGTTGGCCGAGGTGTTGATCTCGATGACCGTGGCACCCTCCGGAGCGCCCAGATCCGGGACCAGCAGATCCACCCCGGCGGCCCGCAGGTCCGGGAAGGCGTCCACGGCCCGGACCGCCAGATCCAGCAGCTGGGGATGGATCTGATCGGTCACGTCCACGGTGACCCCGCCCTGGGAGACGTTCGCCGTCCCGTTGAGGAAGACCACCTCCCCGGGCGCCGGGACGTCGTCGAGGGCGACGCCGCGACGCCCCAACAGGCCGACGTCCAGGTACGTCGGCCGGGAGGACAGATACCTGTGCACCGTGCGGGCCTGCTCATACTCCTCGGCCAGCGAGGCCACGCTGCGGGTGCCGTCACCGATCACGTGGGCCGGCACCCGCACGGTCGCGGCCACGGCGCGTCGGCCGACCACGAACACCCGGGTGTCGACTCCCTCCACCTGCTGCTCCACGATGATCTGCTTGCGGCTGGACTCCTGTCGGGCCAGCTGCCAGGCGGCCCGCAGCTGCTCCTCGGTACGCACCTCCACGCTGACTCCGCGGCCGGCGTTGCCGTCCACCGGCTTGACGACGACGTCGCCCGCCGACCCTGCCTGCGTCTGGTCGGCCCACCAGGACACCGCGGACTCCAGCCGCTTGGCACCGAAGTGCCGCCCCTGCGGCACCGGCAGACCCGCCCGGGAGAGCAGATCCTTGGTGAGGGCCTTGGACCCGGTGGTGCGCACGGCGGAGTACCCGGCCAGGGTGCTGATCAGCCCCACCGTGCCGCCCACGCAGCGGCCACCGTCGAAGAAGTAGCTGGCCTTGTCCGCGTCCCTGACGGTCAGTCCGCGTCGCACCGCCTCCTGTGTCAGGGCTCGGCGGTGCCCCGGCCAGGAGGGCACCGGGGTGAACTGCAGATGCCGATATGCCAGCTGTGTGCGCACGAAGTCCAGATTCGCATCGCCGGTCCGCTCGGCGGACTCCGGCGGTGCGGGGTGCTCTGGGAGGTCGAGGCTCTCGGCCTGGTCAGTCATCGGTCTCCCCTCCGCGCTGCGCGGGCGGCCGCAAGGTCGTCGAAGAACGCCAGCGCCGCCGGATCGGTCCACTCGTGGTCGCCGTAGAAGGAGAGGATCTCCGCGATCGCCTCCGCAGCCTCCAGCCACTCGTCCTCCGGCACCAGCCGCAGCTTCTTCAGGTACCAGTTGACCGTGTAGCCCTCGAACCGCGTGCGACGGTAGGTCTCCAGCAGGCCGTGCTCCCGGAGCCAGTCCGCCCGAGCCCGGTCCAGCGGCACGTACTTGCGGAAGTACCGCGGAGACACCGAGTTGACCATGGAGCCGGCCACCTCGCTGTAGTAGGCGTTGACCGGCACGTCCACCGTGCGGATCCGGCGGGCGCGGTGCATCATCTGCTGGGCCAGGAAGTTGTCCTGTCCGGCCGCGCCCTGGGGCTGCACCGGCTGCAGCCCCTGCAGCCAGGCGGTGCGCACCACGGCGGAATGGATCCGCAGCGAACGGAAGCCCCACAGCTCGTGGGGGTTCTGAGGCAGCACCACGGTGCCGTGACCGTCGAAATGTTCGGCGAAGATCTCCCGGACCTCCGCATGATGGTCCAGCAGCTGGTGTCGGGTGGACCAGCGGGTGAAGTTCCCCACCACGAAGTCCACCTGCGGATGGGCGTCCAGATCGGCCACGAGCTTCGCCAGCCCGTCGGAGACCATCTCGTCGTCGGGATCCAGGAACGCCAGGTGCTCGGTGGCGGCCAGCCGCACTCCCAGGTCACGGGGCCGCGACGCTGAGCCCGAGCCACCGACGGCGAAACGGTACGCCGTCACGTTCGGATGGCGGCGCGCCAGCTCCTCCACGGTCTCCACCGTGGCGCGTCCCCGGGAGCCGTCGTCGATGAGCAGCACATGCATCTGCTCGAAGATCGAGGAGCGGCGCAGCGAGGCGAACGCCTTGTGCCGCAGGTGCTCGCCGTTGTCGAAGACCGGGATCACCACGGTCAGCCGCAGGCCCAGCCGCTCGGCGGTACGTCGCACCTCGGCGGCGACGGCCTCGACGTCGTCGTCACCGGTTCGGCCCCGGAGGCTGACCCGCTCCTCGGCGGGGCGGTGCCCGAAGCCGTCGCTCGCGTACGCCTGCACGCTGCGGGAGATGTGCTCCAGCCGCTCCGCGGAGAGCAGGCGATCCGGTCCGGGACGCCACCAGGCGCTCAGCGTGAGGTCCTCCACCCCCACCCGGTGACGGTGGGAGCCGGTGTCGGCCCGCAGGATCTCCGCCTCCTCGGCCTCCGAGCCTCCGATCGCCAGCTTGGTGGAGACGCAGTCCCGCTGGTGGGAGAACGTGGCCAGATGGTCGGCTGCATAGGTGGCGCCATAGCGTCGGCGCGGGCTGACCGGCAGCAGCATGTCCACCTCGGAGGAGCCCGCCGCGGCGCGCCGGGAAAGCTCCTCCCAGCTCACCAGCTCGACGGCACCGAGCGTCTGACCGGCCAGATCATCGGCCAGGACGTCGGTCGGCTCCTCTGCGACGGCGAGCACACGACGCACGGAAACCTCGCCCGGCGCCTGCGTCGCGGCTCCGGAGGCCCCTGCGACCGCGGCCAGAGCCCACAGCCGGTCGGCGGCATGATGCTCCAGGAACGCGGTGCGGATGCCGTCCCCCTGGGCGCGCCGCAGCTCGGGAAGCGTCAGCACCTCCAGCGCGGCGGCGACGTCTTCCGGGGACTGGGTGATGTGCACGTGCGGATGGGTGGAGTTCACCCCCTGGCTGTAGGTGGACAGCACCAGCGTGCCGGAGGCCTCCAGCTCCAGGATCCGGTCGCTGAACATCGTCTGCGAGGCGACCGCCGAGTTCAGAGCGATCCCCAGTTCGGCGGCCCGGTGCAGCCGAGCCACCAGGTCGCGGGACCTGGTGGTGGTCAGATACGGGGTGCAGTGCGGCGGCCAGGCCGTCTCCCCGGTGCGGGACGGGTCCTCGGAACGCCGGTCCATCAGGGCCAGCGGACGTCCGGAGTCCAGCACACCGTCCAGCAGCCAGGTGGCGTACTGCCGACGCTGCGGGAACAGCCGCTCGTGCCAGGTCCCGAAGAACGGGATCAGATCGGTGGCCGCCGGTCGGCTGCCGATCGGCGAATGGTGCAGCGGGTTCACGCCGAGGGTCAGCAGCCCCACCGACTCCGCCCGCGGGCAGTCCTCGGCGTATCGGTCCAGATGCTCCGCCGTAGTGGTCAACACATGGTCCGCTTCGGCGGCCACGCGCCGCCACTGCGGATAGAAGCGGGGCACCTGCGTGCCCCAGAAGACCACCGGGACGCCCAGGGCCCGCACATGCGGCAGGATCTGCCCCACCAGCAGCTCCCGCTGGGCGGAGGAGGCGTCCTCCAGCTCGGCCCACCCGCCGTCGGGCCCGGACACCACCGGGGTGATGAGCATCAGATCCGGAACGCCGGACTCCTCCAGCTGGGTGCGCCAGTGGTGCGGCGTCAGCGGGGTCAGCTCGGCCAGCCCGGAGAACGTGCGCAGCAGCGGCTCGTCACAGATGACCGCGACCTGCAGGCCGGTGGGTCCGGCGGCGATGCCGTGCTCGCCGGCCGGCAGCTCCTCCAGCACCGGCGTCAGCTGGTCGATGAGCTCCCCGACGTCCTTGGCGTCCCGGGCGAAGGGGCTCGAAGGGTGCGGAGCTCCTTGACGCAGCAGCGTGCGGCGCAGGGACCGCTGCGAACCGCCGCCGGCGACCAGGGCGTCCACGGCCCGCAGTCCGGCGTCCAGCTCCTCGATCCGGGAGGCGAACTCTCCGGTGGGCGGACGGGTCATCGAACGTTCTCCTCACCGGTCCGCAGTGCGTCGTAGAAGGCCAGGATCTCAGGACGGTCGCCGTCATAGCCCCCGTAGAGGTCCACGATCCAGGCCAGCGTCTGAGCGGCCTCCAGCCACTGATCGGCGGGGACCCCTGCCAGCTTCTTCAGATACCAAGTGACCAGATAGTCCTCCAGGCGGGTCCGCCGATACGCCTCGAGGAGCCCCACGGACCGCAGCCACTCGCACCGGTCCCGTTCCAACGTCACATACCGGTGGAACAGCCGGGCGCTGACCGTGTTGACCGTGGAGTCGCTGACCTCGCTGTAGTAGGTGTGCACTTTGGCGCGCACCGGTCGGATGCGTCGGGCGTAGTGCAGCATCTGCTGCGAGAAGTAGGAGTCCTGGCCCACGCCGCCCACGGGCTGTCGGATGCCCAGGGCCCGCAGCCAGTCGGTGCGGGCGATCATCGCCTGGATGCTGAACGGGATGAACGCGGTGCGGGTCAGCACGTCGTCGTCGCTGAGGAGGTTTCCAAGCTCGTCCTCCTCCATGCCTTTGGCCAGGCTGCTGAGGAACTTCACCGTCTTCACGTTCTTCTGGCGCCGCCGGGTGGGGGTGTTCCGCCACAGCGTCATGTGACCCAGGGCGAAGTCGACCTCCGGGTGATCCACGATCTCCTCGTAGAGCCTGGTGTAGCCGGACTCCACGGCCTCGTTGTCGGGATCCAGGTAGGTGATGAACTCGGTGGCGGCCAGCTGGAGGCCCGTGTTCCGTGGGCGGGAGGCGGAACCCGAGCCGCCCCGGGGGTGGTGGAAGGCGGAGACGTTCGGATAAGTGTGCGCCAGGTCCTCCACCGTGTCCGTGGTGGCGGCATCGGTGGAGCCGTCGTCGATCAGCAGCACATGCATGGTGTCGAAGATCGTGGAGCGGCGCAGGGAGGCGAAGCACTTGTGCCGCAGATGGTCCCCGTTGTTGAACACCGGCACCACCACGGTGAGCGTCAGCCCGTACTGCTGGGCCACGGTGCGGAACTCCCGGCGGGCGCCGTCGAGGTCGTCGCCGAGGACCGGGTCCGGTGCGGGACGGCGCGGGGTCAGGATGCGCCGGGCCAACGGTCCGTGCGCGGAGTGGCCCAGCTGGGCGGGGTCGGCGTTGGAGTACACCAGGTCGTCCTGGATGTCCTTCAGCGCCTGGGCCACGCCCGAGAGCTCCCCGGTGTTCGGCGAGATCGTCACCGCGCGGTTCGCGGGGTGATGGTTCAGGTGGTCCACCGCGTAGACCCTCGCCTCGCGCGCCCGGGAGGCCAGAGCGCCGGGGGAGTCGACGCCGTCGACGCTCGGGCGCCACCAGGCCGTGAGCTCCAGTCGCCGGATCCCGCTGTGGTGGCGGTGGGCGTCGTCGTCGGTCTCAGCCGCGGTGCCCTCCAGCTTGGTGGTGATCCCCGCCGACTGGTAGGCGAAGGCCGCCGCATGGTCGGCGGCGTATCGGGGGGTGTAATGCCGATCCGGGGTGACCGGCAGCAGGATGTCGTAGTCGCCGTCGTGCTGGGCCAGGCGGTCCCAGGTGGTCAGCGGGATCTCGGAGTGCGTCTGCTCGGCCATCTCCCGCGCCAGCGCCTCGGTGGGCCGGTCCGTGACCGCCAGGATGCGCTCGCTGTCCTGCGGCGGCCTGACCCCGGCAGCCCGGGCGATGGCGGCCAGCCGGTTGATGGCGTGGTCGTCCAGGAACACTTTCCGGATGCCGTCACCCTGGACGCGCCGCAGCTCCTCCAGGGTGATGGAGTTCAGCATCGCGGCGACGTCGTCGGCAGAGTTGGCGATGTGCACCTGCGGATAGAAAGAGTTCACACCCTGGTTGTAGGTGGAGATCACCATCGTCCCGGAGGCCTGCAGCTCCAGGACCCGGTTGGCGAACATCGACTGGGAAGCGACCACCGAGTTCAGATTGACCGCCACATCGGTGACCCGCTGCAGCTCCATGAGATCCTCGAGGGGCTGGGCCGGCGCGATGTAGGGGGCGTAGCCGCGGGGGTAGCTGTAGCGACGGTCGTAGGGGCTGGGCTCGAAGGCGGAGTGCCGGTCGATGATCACCAGCGGGTAGCCGGACTGGATGACGCCGTTGAGTGCCCAGGACCCGTAGGTGGTGCGCTGCGGGTACTTCTCCGGCAGCCAGGACCCGGCGAAGTGGATCAGCTCTCCGGCGGCCGGACGGGAGCCGATGGGGGTGTGCACCAGGGGGTTCACCCCGAAGGGCAGCACCCCGATGCTCTGCGCGTCGGGGCAGTCCCGCTCATACTGGGGGACCATCTCCTCCGCGGTGGTGAGGATGTGGTCGGCGGCCTGGGCCAGGGAGAGGAACAGCTCGTAGTTCGGCGGGTCCTCCTTGCCGTAGTAGACCACCGGGACGCCGTGCTCGCGGAAGGTCCGCATGATGACGTCGGTCAGCTGCCGACGTCGCCAGGAGCCGGGCCGGGCGTTGCCGATCCAGGACTTGCCGTCCACGCCCTTCCATGTGGCCGCGACCAGCAGGAGGTCGGGACGGTTCTCCTGCGTGAGGTGGGCCCGCCAGTCCTTCGGCTTCAGCGGCAGCAGGTCCACCAGCCCGTCCATGGACTGGTAGAAGAAGCTGTCACAGACCACGGCGATGCGCAGCCGACTGTGGGGTCGGGAGATGCCCATCTCCCCGGCAGGCAGCGCCTCCATGGCGGGCCGGATGCTCTCCAGGAGCTCCTCCGCGTTGAGCGCGCCGTGGGTGAACGGGGTGGCGCGCAGAGGGGAGAGCTGGCGGAAGCGGGAGTCTTGGAGCAGATCCTCCAAGGGGGCCGCCGCGGCCGCCGGTTCGGAGCTGAGCGTGTCGAAGAGCTCCAGCCCCTGCTCGAGCTGAGCGATGCGGTACTGGAGGGTGTTCGGCTCCGACGTCATCGGCCGGCGCCTCCGGCGAGGCGCTTGAGACGGTCCTTCACGGGGCGGGGCAGGCGGCGGGCCGCGGCACGGGCCGCGCGCTTGGGGTCGGTGGCGGCCACGACGACGGCGCGCCGGGCGCTGCGGGTGATCCGGGAGGACAGCTCCGGGGTGTTCCGGCGCAGATACTTCACGTCCCGGGTGAGCTTCTCCACGTCCTTGGAGAGCCGCTCGACCTTCTTGGTGAGCTGGCGGTCGGCCATCTTCTCATCGATGCTGCGGGACAGGTCCTTCAGCACGCCCTCGACCTCCAGGCGGTGGAAGGTGTCCAGCTGCTTATAGGCCCACTGCAGCTCGCGCAGCAGGGCCCGGTGCTGCTCGAGGAGCTGCACCACCAAGGGGTCCAGCTGGTCGCCCGAAGTCGGAGGGGTCAGCTCCGGCACGGGCTTCAGCTCCTGTGTGCGCTCATTCGGGGGTTCCGTGACCGTTCCCGTCATAGCTGCTGGACTCCTCATGGTCGGCCTCTGCGGCGACGGAGCGCATCCTTGCTGCGTCCCGTCCGGGAAGCGTCCGTCCATCCGCATGCGTGATTCTGCGACCGGGGCCGGCCCCTGAGCCGGCCACAGTCGCTGTCAGTCTACAAACCCGCCCACCGCGCCGGTAGGCGAGGGGCCGGGGCAGGACCGTCGTGATGCCTGCGAGGAGAGTCTAACGCGCGTCGGTGACAGGGCCGGCCCGCCGGAGAGGCCTCACCACCAGGACCGCCCCGCCGTCAGCTCAGCAGCACGGCGTCGGCCCGGGGTCCGCTGCGCGAGGAGAGGAGCAGGCAGGCGAGCAGCGCGAGCTCGGCGGGTCGGCCGGAGACCTCCGCCCGCAACGTGGCCTCCTCGCGGTCGACCTGGGCCGCGTCGCACCGGCAGCCGACGACGGCGGCGCGGTCCTCCAGCCGTTGAGCGGCCTCTTCGGGTGCCGGGACCCCGAGGGCCACCAGCTGCCGGGTCTGCTCGATCTGTCCTGCTTCCGTGCCGGCGTCCCTGTCGACGAGTCCGGCACGGTCCAGCTCCTGGCCGACGAGCGTGCGGGCCAGGGACAGCGCATCGCGGTACCCGCCGGCGCTGAACGTGCTCAGCGGCCGCGGCGGCGCGATGTCCTCGACCACCACGGTCTGCTGTGCCCCCAGTGGAGCCTCCGGGTCGCTGACGGCGAGTCGGACCTGGGCCAGCGACACACCGGGGACCTCGGCGAAGGCCCGCAGCGCCATCCCGCGCAGCCCGGGGGAGAGCCGCT
This sequence comes from Nesterenkonia aethiopica, assembly GCF_039534665.1. Lineage (NCBI taxonomy): Bacteria > Bacillati > Actinomycetota > Actinomycetes > Micrococcales > Micrococcaceae > Nesterenkonia > Nesterenkonia aethiopica. The sequence continues at coordinate 22,889 of NZ_BAAAVT010000021.1, forward strand.
CCACGGGGATGACGGTGCCGCCGTCGGGTCCCGATTCCACCGCGGCCAACACGGCCCTCTCCGTGGTGAGCAGATCCACGCGTCGACCGGGTCGGCAGGAGGAGACGATCACGGAGCGTCGTCCCTCCTCGGCCCTCACGCGTGCGGCGGCGGCCAAGGCGGCCGCATCCTCGGCGACGGCGTCGTCCGCGCTGCCGCGCGCCCCGATCGCCACCGGCCAGCCGAGGGTCTCGGCGAACTCGGTCATCAGCTCGACGGCACCGACGCGGAACCGGCGCCACTGCGGCGTCGGCACCCCGCGGGCCTCCAGCACCGGCCACAGCACTGCACGATCCCGGGTCATCGACCCGCCGCCGAAGGTGGCGCCCACCGACCGCATGTGGGTGAAGGGGACCGAGGGCACATGGGGGCCCGGACGGGTGCCGCGGGGCGACGCGGCCAGAGAGCCCCCGGGCAGCGCTCGGGTGCTCAGCCCGGCCTCCAGCAGGGCGGTGTGGACCAGCCAGGTGTCCTCCTCGTGACCGCGCAGCGCGCCGCGGGCGGCCTCCTCCGGCAGCGGCTCGGCAGTGGAGACCGACGGGGCGCCGTCGGGCAGCACGGCGAAGCCGCTCTCCGCCGGGGTCGGGCAGGGGCGTGACTCGATGGTGCGCACGGTCGAGCGCGCCGACCCCTCATAGGCCAACGACAGGAAGACGCCCACATGCTCGGCCGGGCCCGCGACCACGGCCCGCGCCGTGCGCTCGTCGAGGCGACGATACGTGCCGCGCAGTCCCATCGCACGGGCCTGGTCGGTGAACCACTCGGCGTGCTCGCGTCGCGGCAGCCGTCCGGTGATGGTCATCTCCACGCTGAGGGTGTCGGCCTTCTCGGCTTTCTCGGTCTTTTCGGCCTCGTCGCTCTCCGGCGTGCTCAGCCGCAGGCCCGCCGCCGCGGCGGCCCGCGAGACCATCTGCGCGGCGAGCGGGAGAGGCGGGCCGTAGACGGGATACTCATGGGAGTCGATGGCCGGCACCGAGTTGATCTCGCAGATCGCGGCCCGCTGCTGGTCCACGGGTCGGGAGATGTCTTCGATGAGGAAGTCCACTCCGGCCGACCCGAGGCCCGGGATCTGGGCAACCGCCCGGCAGGCGGCATCGATCAGGGACGGGTGCATGTCCTGGAGGACCTGCTCATGCTCTCCGCCCTGGTGCGTGTTCGAGCCGTAGGAGTACTCCACCCGGACGCCCGGCTCCAGGACCGTGTCGAGGGCGGCGCCCTGCCGGGCCAGCAGCCGCTCCAACGGCTCACCCCGGGGGATGGGTCGCCCGATGAGATGCGGGTTCATCTCGCGCAGGCGCTGGCGGGCGTCGATGAGCTCCTCCACTGTGTGCCCACCGTCGCCGACGACGGCGCCGCGTCGGCTGATCAGCGCGGAGACGGCCACCCCTTCCAGCACGATCACCCGGTAGGCCTCGGCCTCGATGTGCTCCTCCACCAGGACTTCCCGGGCCCCGCGAGCCGCATCAACGGCCGCGCGGAATGCCCAGCGCAGCTCCTCGGCATCGCGGATGCCGGTCACCACGCCCCGGCCTTCAGCCCCCTCGACGGGTTTGCAGACCACCGGCCAGCCGATCTGCTCCGCAAACGCCAACGCGGCCTGCAGTCCGGTCCGGGAGAAGCGTCGGCCCCGCGGGGTCGGCACACCGGCCTGCTCGAGGAGCAGCCGGGTGGACTGCTTGTTCCGCGCCACCGGCGCCGCCGGGTTCGAGTTCAGCACCGAGCCGGTCCGCGAGAACGCCATGCGCCGGCCGGCCGGGTCGGCGGCGGTGAAGGTGAGGGCGCCGCTGCGCAGCGTGGTGAGTCCGTGCCGGAGGCATTCGCGCTCCAGCAGGACGGTGCTCAGCGGCCGCTTCCCGAAGGGGGCCATGTGCGCAGCGATCTCGTAGACATGGGGTTCCGTCACGTCGCCATCATGGGGCCGGATCCTGGGTGGTCGCTGGAGGTCCGCTGACCGTGCGATGCATGCTGCGGCACGACGTGGCCGCCCGTCCTGATCAGTGGCTGTGAGCCGCCTCTCCACGCGGTGCGGCGGCGACGCGGCGGGCCTCGGCTCTGATATGAATGATGCTGTCGATTCCGGACGAACCATGGAGAGTGGGACAGGTGATGATGATCGGTCGGCGACTGCGCCGGATGCGCCTGCTGCTCGCGGTGTTCGCGGCCACGGCGGTGGTGTCCCTCGGGGGCGTCGTCGCGATCCTGCTGGGCCAGGACACGGTGGGGCTGGTCGTGCTGCTGCTGGCCACTCAGGGGCTCATCGCCGGCTGTGCCGCGGTGATCCACCGGGCCGTCCTGCGCACCAGGACCCGTTCTGACGAGGGACGGGTCGGCGAACCGCGTCCGGAGATCTCCCCGGAGGACGTCATCGCCGGCGTGCGGGAGGAGCTCGAGGCCCACGGGGCCAATGAACAGCGCCTGGCGAAGCTGCTGCAGCAGCAGGAGGCCGCCCAGGCCCAGATGCGCCGCCGGCTGTTCGACGAGTCCTTCCCCGGCGGCGCCGGCGGTTCCACCGGAGCGACCGACGTCTCGGCCGCCCCGCGGACTCCCGAGCAGGGCTGAGGGCGGCCATGGCTCCAGTCCCGGCCGGCCCCGCGGACACCCCCGACGTCGACGTCGCGATCCTCTCGGACTTCCGCCTCCCCGGCGGCACCACCAGCAGCATCGCCGAGGAGGTCCGAGCCCAGTCGGAGGCGGGGATCAGCACCGCCCTGATCCACGCGGCGGGCTCGATCACCAATTACCCCAATCCGTGGAGCACCCACATCCAGCGCATCCTGGACCTGCCGGGGGTGCGGATCGCCTCCGCCCGGGCGAGGCTCCACGCCCGGGTGCTGATCATCAGGCACCCCACCGTCATCTACAGCACCCTCTCCGCCTTCGAGGGGCTCACCGCGGATCATGTGATCATCGTGGTCAACCACGCCGCCGTCGACGCCGCCGACACCTGGCACTATCCGGTCGAGGCCACCGACGCCCGGATCCGCCGTCTCTTCGGTGTGGAGCCGGTGTGGGCGCCCATCGGGCCGGTGGTGCGCCAGACCGTGCTCGACCAGACCACCCGGGTCCCGCTGCGCGAGACCGACTGGGTCAACATCTTCCGCACCACCGGGGAGGTGCGCCGGCGCGCCGGATTCATCGGCGATCGGCCGGTGATCGGACGGCACTCCCGCCCCCAGCCCGGCAAGTGGCCGGCCACCGGGAAGGACATCCTGCAGGCCTATCCGGACTCCCCCGACTACCAGGTGGAGATCCTCGGCGGTGCCCAGGTGGCTGAGCACAAGCTCGGCTATGTGCCGTCCCGTTGGCATGTCATCGAGTTCGGCGGCGAGGAGCCCACGCACTTTCTGGAGCGCATCGACTTCTGGGTCTACATGCACCACCCTGACCTCAAGGAGGCCTTCGGGCGGGCCGCGATGGAGGCTCTCGCGGCCGGCTGTGTGGCGATCATGCCCCCGTACCTGGAGGAGCTCTTCGGCGACGCCGCCCTCTATGCCTCCCCTCGGGAGGTCCGTGGCCTGGTGGACGAGTACCGCGCGGACCGGGAGAAGTTCCTCGCCCAGTCCGCCCGCGCTCAGGACTTCGCCCTGGCCTTCAGCCCGGAGATGCACATCCGTCGGCTCGAGGAGCTGGGGGTCCAGGCGCCGGGCGTCGCGGCTCCCGCCGATCCCTACGACCTGCCCGCCCGCCCCGGCCCCGCCCTGCTGATCGCCGCCGATGCGGAGACCGACCTCCTCGACGCCGCCCAGGCCCATCTGCACCAGGGGCGCCCCGTGCTCCGGGTGGAGCTGACCGACACGCCCGGCCGACGTGCGACGCACCCCGCCGGCGCGGCGGGCGGCGGGGGAGCGGGCACGTCGGTGCTGCAGCTCAGCACCGCGGCCGGGCTGCGGACCGATGAGCAGACCTGGCAGCGCCACCTGCAGGACGGGCTGCGCCGCCTGCTGCGCGCGCACCGACCCGGTGAGGTCACCGTGGTGGGGGAGCATGTGCCGGACGCGGTGCTGCGGGCTCTGGCATGGTCCGACATCCCCGGGATCTGGGTGCGGGGCGTGGGCGGCGACGACGTCGCCCCGGATCCGCGCACCGCCAGCTGCTTCCGCCGGGTGCTGGCGCCTGCGGAGGTGGGCATGTCATCGGCCTCCGCCCTTCCAGCAGCCCGTGATTCCCAGCCCATCGTCACCCCCGGACAGGAGACCCGCTGATGCCGACCTCCGGCCCGTCGAACAGTGCCCCCTCAGCCAGCGCCCCGTCGAACAGTGCCGAGCAGGGCGCCCCGCGAGATGAGGAGCTCCGCGGCGTCGTGCCGACCGAGTCCTGGTCCGTGAGCCTGGAGTCCTGGGCCCGGGCCCGCCATGGGGAGAAGGTGCTCACCGTGCCCTCCACCATGGACTTCGCTCCGCTGGGGACTCTGCGCCCGCAGACGTTCTACGAGCTGCCCGTGGTGCTGGCGGTGATGACCCGACGCACGGCGTCGCTGCATGCCGCGCTGACCCGGGCCGTGGAGATCATCCGGGAGGCGACGTATGCCTTCCGCGCCGTCGTCGTCACCGACGTGCCCACTGCCGAACCCATCCGCACAGTGGACTGGACGGTGGAGCACCTGCTGGGAGAGGCCGACTGGGCCGCTCTGCAGGAGCAGAACTGGCTGCCCGCCGCCGTCGACCACCTCGAGTGGGCGCGGCGTCAGTACGGGGCCTCGTTGGTGCTCGCGCCCGAGACTCCCGGCCAGGTGCTGGCCGAGGTGGCCCGGGTGGGCGCCTTCACCCGTGCTCCGGAGAAGATCCTCGACACCGCTGGGGAGCTGGCCCGCGAGTCGCTGGCGCTGCACGGCGCCGGCGAGACCGCGGCCGAGGATGCGGCAGGGGGCGTGGAGCAGTCCCTGCGCGGCTGGTGGGTCGACGCACTGCAGGACGGCATCACCCGTCGGGTGCGCCCGGGAGGAGGCTTCTCCGCGGAGGTCTCCGCGCTCGCCGGGCCCGGCGCCGGTGTGCTGGTGGCCGACGGGGAGACGGCCGGGCAGGCCCTCCAGGGCTGGGCCGCGGAGTCCGGATGGACCGTGGCTCGGCTGACCGGCTCCGGCGGGACGAAGCCTGCCGATGTGCGCCTGCACCAGGCGCTGGTCCGCGCGGCAGGCGAGGGCCTGCTCCAGGCCGTCCAGGCGGCCGGGCCGGTGCTGCTGATCACCGATCAGGCTGACGCGCAGACCACCGGCACGGACGGCGTCGTGGTGCTCCAGCGCCCCGAAGCGGAAGGGACCGGCTGGACCGCCCGGCTGCAGATGTCCTACGGCGCCTCCACTCGGATCCGAGCCGCCGAGCTGCCCTCGGCGCTGGACCGGCTGCGGCGGATCCACCTGGCCACCACGCTCTGATCGGCGGCCGATTCAGTCGCGCCTCTTCGGCACCACGCCGCGCTTCTCGAAGTACCGTCGCACCCGCTCGTCGGCCAGCAGCGGGCCGTGGACCTGCAGCACGTTCATCCCTGAGTTCACATTGGCTTCCAGGATGACCGGGCCGGTGGGGCTGACGATGATGTCCCAGCCGATGTATTCCATGAAGCTCAGCCGCTTGGCGCCGTCGAGCACCAGCGCCTTGGTCTCCTCCCAGAACGGGACGAGGGCGCCCTCGATCTGCGCCCCCGAATCCGGATGCACGCTGTGCCACACCGGAGTGTGGTCGTCGGGCAGCTGACCCGCACGGGACAGCCTCCCGGTCTCCAGGTCGATCTTGGCGCTCAAGCCCCCCTGGGTCCAGTTGTCCACATGATTGGAACGGCCGGTGCCGATCCGTTGGACCGCCACGGCGACGAACGGCTCCTTGCCCCGAGTCAGGTCCGGCATGGTCAGCACCCGCAGCGTGTTGGTGGACTCCGGGTTCAGCCGCGCCTGCTCGGGGGCCTGGGGCACCGCCGCCTCGAACAGCATCGGTTTGGGCCGGGCCTCGATCCAGGAGGCCACCTCTTCGAAGTCGCAGTCTCGGCCGTTCATCCGCCAGCCGTCCTCCGTGCGTCGGATCGCGACGACGAACCGGCCCTCGGCGCCGCGCAGCGGCTTGACGAACACCCGACGATCCACCTCCAGACGGGTCTGCAGGAACTCCCGCAGCGGGACCTGGTCGTCGTGTGGGAAGACGGCGACCTCACCGCGCGAATAGAGGCCCAGCAGGGGCACGACGTCGGAGTCCAAGCCGAGCTGGTTCATCAGCAGGAAGAAGGAGAACTTGTTGTCCAGGATCTCCTGCAGATGCTCATGCACCATGCGCTTGGTGCGGGTGTAGCGCTGGACGTCCGTGACGTAGTCCTGCTGGTCCGCGTTCGGCAGGTCGTAGAGCGTCACGGACCGGGACAGGAACCCCTGCGCCCACCACTGGGGGCGCCGCATCGTCGGGGAGGTCTCCCAGCGGAACTCCTTGCGGAGGAACTTGCGATAGTCCTGCGCCCAGCGCCGGGACTTGCGCAGCTCCTTGCGCCAGTTGCGGCGCTTCTGACCGGCGCGTCGCGCGATCTGCCGGGACTTGCGGACCACCTTGCGCGGAAGGGACGGGGCCGGAGGCGCGGGCGATGTCGCCGGGCGGGCCGCACCCTGGCCGGCTGCGCCGTCGGCGGCGCCCTCCGAGGGGTGGGCAGAGGATTCCCGAGCGGAGTCCATGGGGTGTCGTCGCCTCCAGGTGAAGGGGGTACTCGAGCGTTAGGATCGTACCAACCCGTGGCCCCGGCCTCGGGAGGACGCACCTGAGACGCCGACCTGAGATGAGGCCCTGTGGCAGAGACGACCCGAGTCTGCGGGATGCTCGGCGCCGGAGACTCGGAGCGCGTGCGGCGCATGGCGCGTGCCGCGGGCGGCGGCGAGGTCGTCGTCGAACGCCCCGGCCTGCTGCTCATCGGCAGTCAGGGACTCCGCCCCCGCCCGGCGACGACGGGCGAGGCCTGGGCATTCTCCACCGCCACCCCGGATCCGGCGGCGCTGGGACTGTCCGGGAGCTGGGAGCAGGCCGCCCGCGACGGCGACGTCGCCGGGGTGGCCCGCACGTCCGAGGGCACGACCGTTCTGCACTCCTCGCTCTCCGGGGTGCAGCCGCTCTACGTGGAACAGACCCGAGACGCCGTCTACTTCGCCACCCGACTGGACCTCCTCGTGGACACCGCCTCGGGCCCGCTGACTCCGGACTGGAACGGGTGGGCCCAGATCATCGGCATCGGCGCCCCGCTGGCCGGGCGCACCACCGTCTCCGGCATCCGCCGCCTGGGGCCCATGGAACACCTCGACGTCGCCCCCGGGGGCTCCCCGCGCAGCGGCCGCACCGCCTGGCCCTGGGAACAGATCACGCCGGAGCCCGGACTGACGCCCGAGGAGCTCACCGGTGACGTCGTGGACGCGCTGCGCGACCAGGTCGGCCAGCACGCCGCGGGCGGCCCCCTGCAGCCCATGCTCTCCGGCGGGCGCGACTCCCGCATGCTCACCGGTCTGGCCCGCGAGGCCGCCGTCGCCGCCGGGGCGGCCCCGGCGGCGCTGACCGCCTGGACCACCAGCTCCGACACCGGCACCACCCTGGAGGAGCTCACCGCGGCCCGCATCGCCGCCGACCTGGGCATCCGTCAGCGGATCGTCTCCGGCCGGCACGACGGATTCAGCCAGGACTTCCTGGACTACGCCGAGCTCACCGGCCACCAGGCCTCATTCCACGTGTGGCTGATGCCCGTGGCCCGTGAGCTGGCCGCCCAGGCCGGAACCGTGCTGGACGGACTCGGCGGCGGAGTGTTCCTGGGCGGCGGATTCCCCGACGACCCCCAGGCGCTCGCCGACGGTGCCGGGCCGCAGCGGCTCCTCGAGACCCGGTTCGGCCGCCTGGCGCGCTACCTCCAGGTGGCCGAGGAGCTGCTGGCTCCGGGGGCGGCGGACCGGCTGGCCGCCGCGGGCCGAGAGGACTACACGCGCATCGCCGAGCCGTTGGCGGACCATCCGCAGGGGGCCACGCTCACCGCCTACCTGACCCGCACCCTGCCCGGGATCAGCATGGCGCCTGCCGCGGTGCTCGGCGGCAGCCGGCCGACGGCGGTGCCGATCATGGCGCACCAGGTGGTCTCCCAGGCGCTGCGGCTGACCCACGAGTCCAAGCGGGAGGGCGGCTGGTATCCGGACCTGCTGCGCCGGGTGCGCCCCTCCTTCGGGGAGATCCCCACCGCTGCGGATCTGACCACGGTGCGTCAACATGTGCGCCGTGGAGCGGCTCTGGACGCCGCCGTCTGGTACCGGGAGCTGATCCTGGGCTCCCCGGCCGCCGTCCTGCTGGGGGAGAAGCTGCGCGACGGCGACGCCGAGCTGTGGCGTCGCCAGCTCGCCCGCACTCGGGCTCAGCACCTGATCCGCGGACTCGCCCTGCTGGCCCTGTGGCTGCGCCGGTATGAGGACCGGCTGACCGAGACCGACCCGACCCCGCTGCTGCGCGGCTGAGGAGGAGCCATGACCCCTGAGGCCGATCTGGCGGCACCGCTGATGCTGGACCCGCGCCATCTTGACTCCGAGACGCTCGACCCACACCTCGTCGACGACCTCGTCCGGGCCGAGCAGCAGGGGGCGCCGTCCGTCCTCTGGGTCACCCGGGCGGAGGACCTGTCCGTGCCGGTGGCCGCTGTGGTCACGCACGTCGCCGTGCCGACGTCGACCGAGGCCGCCCTGCAGCAGGAGGTCCGCGAGCGCGTCGGACCGGAGCGGATGCTTCTGGCCCCGACCCTCGAGGCGGCGGGTGAGGCGGTGCGCGCCCAGCGGGAGCAGGAGCGGGCCCGTCGGGAGGCCGAGCGCGCCCGGGCGGCCGCGGATGGGGGCCCGCTGCTCCGGCGTGTGGTCCGGCGTCTCGTCCGCCGGGTGCGTGGTCGGCCGGCGTCAGCATCACCGGGCTCGGGGCGCTGACCAGGCGGTGGATGACCGACCCCGCGCGGTGCCCAGGCCGGGACATCTGCCGGTGGTAGCATCGCTGCGGTCTGATCACTGCCCGCGACGGCCGATCCGACGCGCCGCCGACCCCGGCGGAACAGCACCAGGAGACCGATGGACGAGAGCGCCGCTGAGACGATGACCCACTCTGACGCCGACACGGCGGGACACCCCGCCCCCGACGACGGCACCGCCTGCATCACATTGGCCCGGGCGATGAGCTACCGCGTCCCGCGTCGTCGGTCCTCAGGACGTCCGACCAATATCATCATCGCCCTGGGCGCCGTCACCGCCGACGGCACGGAGGTCCGCGGGCACGGGGAAGGGCAGCCGCGCGGCGGTCGGACCGGCGACGATGCCGGCGACGCCTGGACCTTCGCCCGCGCGGCGGTCGAGTCCCTGCAGGGGACTCATCTGCCGGTGACCACCACCGCTGACTCGGTGGGCTTCGTCCGCCAGACGATGGCCCGGCTGCGAGTGCTGGCCGTCGATCACGGCCGTGCGGGGCACCCGCGGCCCTTCCGCGGCACCCTGCTCGGCCTCGAGGTGGCCCTGCTGGACCTGGCCGCCCGTATCCATGACATGCCCCTGGCGGACCTGCTGGGCCGCCGTCGTGACGCGGCCCCGCTGGCTCCCAGCACCGTCTCGCCGCGGGCCGACCTGCAGCGTGTGGTCGACCGGCTCGACGTGCAGCGCGAGCGGTACGACCACACCCGGGTGACGGTGCCTGCCGACGTCGACGCCGCCCTGTCCTTCCTGGACGTGGTCTCGGCCGCCAACAGACAGCACACGGGACAGGACCTCGAACGGCCCCTGTGGATCACCGTGGCGGGTACGCTGAGCCGCGAGGGCGCCCATCGGTTGGTGGGTCGCATCGCTCGGGAGATGGCCCAGGGACGTCTGCCCGGCCAGGTGGTGCTCGGCCAGCCGGTGCCCGGTGATCAGGGCGATGAGCTGGCGTCTCTGCAGCGGCGGGCGGACCGGATCACCCGCCGCGCCCGCGGGGGGCAGGTGGACCTGCGCATCATGGGGGACTCCTCCGTGTGGGACGCCGGCGACGTCGTCGACGCCGACCGCCGGGGCGGGCTCCGTGCGGTCACCATCCGTCCCGCCCAGGCCGGAGGTCTGCTGGAGAGCATGGATCTGGCCGACGCGGCCCTGCGCGTCCACCCGGAGGCGACCATCGCACTGACCCGCATGGTCGGCGCGAGCCGACTGACCACCTCCGCGCTGCGCCACCTGGCGCTGGCGCTGCCGCGCGTCGACGCGGCGCGCCTGGCCGCCGTAGTGGAGAGACAGGTGGAGATCACCACGCGCGTGCTCGATCCTGAGGAGGCCGCCCGTCTCGCCGCCGAGGAGGCCGCGGCAGACGCCGCGGACACTCCCGCAGCCGAGGCTGCGGCGGAGGACGCCCTGGGACGGCCTGGTCGGCCGGACGGTCCGGTCGAGCAGGAGGCGGACTTCGGCTGGGAGGGCGCCGAGGAGCCCACCGATGACGACGCCCTTGCGGAGGGCGCCGACGGCGACGGGCTCGAGGCCGGCCTCGACCTCATGAGGACCGTTGAGGACGCTGAGGACGTTGAGGACGCTGAGCCAGACGATGGCGACGCTGACGATGCTCAGGGCGATTCCGCCAGTGACGATGCCGACGGCGATGCTGACGACGAAACCGAGGCGGATGACCCTGACGCTGTCTTCCAGGCGGCCCGCCGAGCGGCCCGTGTCGGCGACGACGAGGACGAGGCCGAGGAGGAGGGCGTCCTCGACGCCGACGATGAGGATGACGAGGCCGAGCACGAGGCCGAGTACGACTCCGACGAGGTCCTGCACCAGGTGGTGGTCTCCGAGGTGCCCGGACTGGGCATCGACCTCTGCTACGAGAACCTGGTGGGCGCCGTCGTCCAGTACGCCACCTACCCCACGCCGCCCGCCCCCACTCTGGAGGGGCGTCCCGCCCGCACCTACGACGACGTGGACTACATCCGGCCCATGGGCTCCTACGCCGTACACGGGCACATCGTGGAGCGCGAGGCCCTGGCCTACGGACTCAACACCCGGCGGTTCAACAAGTCCACCTTCCAGGCCGACGACGGCGTCCGCCCGCCGCTGTCCTTCCGCACCGCTCGGTGGCCCCTGTCCAGCGTCGTGGCGGCCTCCATCGTCCGGCACAAGGAGTCCACGCGGATCCTGCTGGACCGCAGCGGATGCCCGGTGCCGCGTGGGCGCACCTTCAGCAACGGGGACGCCGGCAGTGCTCTGCAGTTCGCCGAGCGGATCGGCTACCCCGTGGTGCTCAAGCCTGCGGCCGGCTCCATGGGTGTGGGTGTGACCGCGAACATCGAAGGACCCGAGGAGCTGCGCTCCGCGCTGGAGCGGATGCGGCAGTCGGTGATGGGCTCCGGTGACTTCATCGTGGAGAAGCATGTCCACGGACGCGACTACCGGATCATGGTGCTCGGGGACGAGGTCGTGGCCGCCGTCGAGCGGGTCCCCGCCTCCGTGGTGGGGGACGGCACCTCCACGTTGATCGAGCTGATCCTGGCCAAGAACGCCGCCCGGAAGCAGAACTCGCACCTGGCCACCCTGAAGCTGAAGTGGAACGCGACCACCCGCCACGAGATCGCCAAGGCCGGCTATGACGCCTCCAGCGTGATCCCGGCCGGCGAACGGGTCTTCCTGAACAGCGCCAACAACCTCACCCAGGGCGGGGACTCCATCGAGATCCTCGACGACCTGCACCCCAGCATCATCGAGGCGTCCATCAAGGCTGTGAAGGCCGTGCCGGGACTGGCCTATTGCGGTGTGGACTTCCTGCTGGAGGACCACACGCGTCCCCTGCACGAGCAGGAGGGCGCGATCTGTGAGCTCAACGCGGTGGCGGCCCTGCCGGTGGCGGAGTACCCGATGTTCGGCACGCCGCGGCGCGTCTCGAGCCAGTTCCTGAGCCGCGCCGCCGGCGAGTTCGGACTGGAGACCCTCCCAGAGCGCGCCGAACGGCTCAGTGTGCGCATCCGCGCCCGTGGACGCGTGGTCGGCGTCGGCTACCGCGGCTGGTTCGCCCGCCGCGCCACCGAGTATGGCTGCACCGGGTGGATCCGCCATCATTCCGACCGTTCGGTCGAGGCGGTCGTGTCCGGGCCGACGGACGCCGTCGCGGCCCTGGCCACCGCCGCGGTGCTGGGCCCGCGCCGCGCCCGGCCGACCTCCGTGACCACCGTCCACGTGCCGGACCCCGGCGTGGAGGGGTTCGAGGTGCGGCAGCGCCACGGCCGGGGACGGTCGACGCCCCGCAGCCTGCGCACCCGGGCGCTGCGTGCGCTGCGCCATCCGAGGCGTGCGGCTCGCGTGCTGCGCGATCCCGCCCGCATCGCCTCCGCCGTGAAGCGACGCAGCGCCCGCCTGATCCGGAAGGGGAGCCGATGACCACCTCACCTCACGACCCGGCAGCCGCCGATCGGCCCGCCATGCCGTCGGCCGCTGACTGCCCGGCCGAGCTGATCGACGGGTGGCTCGTCCACACCGCCGCCCTGCAGGCCGGACGCGGGACGCTGCTCTTCCCGGGCCAGGCCCTGCTGCTCACCCACGAGGGCGGGGCACTGGACGGGGGCTCCTTCGCCCACGGCGTGCCGCAGCAGACGCAGCTCTCCACGGCCACGCTGGTCCAGGACCGACGTGTCCGCCGTGCCATGCTGGAGCAGCACCGGATCCGGGTTCCGGAGGGTGCGACGTTCACGATCGGAGGCGGCACTCGCGCAGCGTTGGGCTTCGCGGAGCGTCGAGGCTTTCCCGTGGTGCTCAAGCCGATGGTCGGAGACAACACGATCGAGACCCGGACCGGCATCGCCGGCACCGAGGAGCTGCTGGAAGGCATCCGGGATCTCCGGGTCGCTCCGCAGCTGAGACCGGGCTACACGACTGCCTCCTATGCGTTCACCGCGATCCACACCCCGCGCGAGGACGACCAGACCAGGACCCGCAAGAACTATCGGTACCTGGTGGAGGAGCACGTGCGGGGAGAGTTCCTGCGCTTCCTGCTCATCGGCGGGGCGGTGGTCTCCGCCTTCAGCTCACCCGATGGGGCGTGGGGCCTCGACGGCGGCCGGGAGCTGTTCGAGGAGGTCCACCCCAGTCTGGTGGCGCATGCGCGGGAGGTCGCGGAGGTCTTCCCGGGCCTGGCCGTCATCGCTGTGGACGTGGTGCTCAGCCGGGGTGCCGAGGTGGCGCGAGAGGATCAGGACGTCACCGTCGTGGACGTCTCCGAGCGGCCGTGGCTGGCCATGCAGGCCTCCCGGGACCCCGAGGAGGCGCTGCTGCTGGCTCGCCGCCTCCTGGAGAGCACCGTGGCCCGGACGGAGGAGGGGACGCTGCCGCAGCCCCAGGCCGAGGTCGCTCTCGACGTGCGGTGGGAGGGCGTCTCCGTCATGGACGCCTTCCTTGAGCATGTCCACGAGGCCGCGAGCGCTGCGGGACTGCGCGGCCACGCCGTCGCGGAGGACGTCGTCGGCGGCATCGCCGCGGGGCACCTGGAGGGCCCGGCCGCCGCCGTCGCCCTGTTCAACGAGCTCGCCGTGGCCGGTAACCTCACCGGTGAGCACCTCATGGCTGTGGACTCCCGGCGCGCGGGCGTTACTGGGGCGGAGGGCTTCTCGCTGGGCGCGACGCCGGTCGGCTAGCTGTCACCGCACGTGGGGCTGGGGCCCACGTGTGCTGGGTGACGTGGCAGGCGCGCTACTTTCGACGCCGGTCTCCGGAGCGACACGCGTCGCGCAGTCAGGGGATACTCAGAAAACTCGTGAGAGTCTGAATGTTGACCCTGTTTTTCCTGAGCGACGGCCTGGAGCGCGTTGTTCCATTCACCGGAGGAGAAGCTGTGACGTGCACTTGCGAATCGTCGCGGATCGTCGTCGCGGCCCCAGGCGTTCACGTGGTCGGGGCCGGATGCGATATGGCGATCGGGATCGCGCGCGGTGATGTCCTCGGCCTCACCCGGGCAGCCGGGCGGGACGTGGTGTCGATTCCTTCCGCGCAACGCTGGCCGGACGTGCGAGTGACGCTGGAGACCGGGTCGGCGACGGGGACGCCGTCGACTGCGACTCTCCACCTCTGTGGGACAGGAGAGGCTGAGGCGGCAGAGCGCTTGAGCGAGGCCTACGCAGAGGGGCTGCTGGAAGCGGAGTCACAGACCGACTTGATCGCCCGCGTTCAGCTCATTTCGGACCCTATCGGTGGAGTGGCACTCCAGTGGGACATCGACGATCAGGGTGGTGTTGCCGAGTTGCCAGCGCGGCCCGACTTCGTCGCGCCTGGTTGGGTCGAGCGAGCCGCCCCTGATTTCGCGGTGCGCTCGACGTTGCGCGATGTCACGCAGATCCTCGAATACGAAGCCCGTCGGAGAGGCCTCCAAGTCTCGGTTCTGGACAACAACCTCGTCCTCACCGAATCTCAAGAGGGCCGCCACGCCTACCTGTATTCCAGCAGCGACACCGCACCGTATACGGCACACAAAGGGGCCGGCAATAAGCACCTTGCACGGTTGCTCCTGCAACGGCGTGACGTCTCAGTCGCCCCAGGGGTGGCTTGTCGCCGTGAGGAGGACTTCTCACTTGCTCAGTCTCTTCTCCGGAAACACTCTCGACTGGTGGTCAAGCCCTCCAACGGCTCCAAAGGGCGTGGGGTGACGGTGGGGGTCGTCGATGAGGCCGGACTGCGGCGAGCGTGGGACCTGGCTCGGGAGACTGCGGGCGAGAAGGGTTCTGTCCTTGTCGAACAGCAGTTCACCGGCTCTGAAGCTCGGTTCAGCGTCGTGGGAGGCGCAGTCCGCGGCGTAGTGCGCCGAATTCCTCCGACACTCGTAGGAGACGGCACCAGCACCATCCAGCAGCTTCTACGCCGCCGGAATCTGGAACGGCGGGCGAGCCCGCACCTCTGGTCGCGGCTCGTTCGCATGGACCCTCACCGAATCGACAGGTTGGCGCAGGCCGGGCTCACCCTCAGTACGGTCCTCGGTATCGGGGAGAGGTACGTGATCGACCACAAGGCAGGTTTGTCGTCCGGTGCAGCCAGCCATGAGGCGTTGGATGAAACGCACCCTAGTTACGGGGATGTGGCCGTGCAGGCTGTGCGCGCAATCCCAGGCCTGCAGGTGGCGGGGGTTGACATCATGGCGCATGATTTCAGTCAGCCGGCTGCGCCGGACAACTACATCGTGGTGGAGCTGAATCACCAGCCGGGTGTGGGCGGTCACCATTTCCCTGCCTCTGGGCGGCCACGTAATGTCGTCGGCGCGATTCTCGATCTTCACGAGCTGCCATCGCGGCACAGGTCGGTTGGCTCGCCGTCACCACATAGCGTTCGTCCGCCCACCGGACATTCGCAGGGCATCGTCTCAGCCAAGAGGCACCCAACGACGATGACGTGGGCCGAGGCTCTCGAGTCAGCCGGCTTCTCCGTGGAGTGGCTAGCTCCCGACTACATCCAGGCGGTGCGAGGTGATCTCGTGACCGTGGTGTGGCGCGGGTTCACCATGCTTACGGGGAAGGCGGGTGTCTCCCTGGCACAATCCCGCAAGGCTATGAGGCATGTGATGGCTGAAGCCGGCGTCGAGTACGAAGCCGAAGCGAAGACTTTCCGGCGTCGGCCGAAGGACATTGAAGCAGTCGCCGAGCGTAGCCGGCGTCGCCTGCTAGACGCGCCGGCCGTCACGATGCAGGTCGACGCGCAGCGACCACGATTCGTCGACCCGAACGACCGAGAGGCGTTCCACCGTACGTGGCGATTGCTGTGCGAGGAAGGCACGTCAGGGCTCCTGGTCAGGCGGCACAAGTCATCCAACCTGTGGCGCGTGCTAGTCAGCCACGGGGAGTCGGTGGCGATCATCCCGCCTTCGGGCCTCACGCACGCTGATACGGGACGTGAGTGGGTGGAAGCCGCAGAACGCGCGGTCGGTGCCATCCCAGGTCTTGATGTGGCAGAGGCCCACATTCTGGCTGATGGTCGGGCGCAGCGCTCGGGCGATGAAACCGCATATGAACTCCTCGCGATCCATGTGAACCCTCCAGTGCATGAGTTTGTCAGTCACGGGTGGGGTGAGCATGGGGCCGTCGTGGAGGCGTTGGTCGCTCACCATGTGCGTGCTCTACAGTCGTAGCCGGAGGATTCTGCACCGATCCCACCGAGCAGGGCGGTGCATATCCATATCCTGCGTGACCCGAAGGATAGAGTGGGGTGTCCATATGACGCCTCTGCTGGGAATCGCCAGGGGCCGCTATGAGACCGAAGGACTGACGTGACAGACGCATCGAACACTCCCGCCGGGGCTTCTTCCGCGGAGCAGAACGAACCCTTCCCGGACAGACCGGCTGTGATCGTCGGGCAGGGGTATGTGGGTCTTCCCTTGGCTCAGGCCGCAGTGGCCGCGGGGATCCGCACGGTGGGTTTCGATGTCTCCGAGTCGTTGGTGGCCCAGTTGAACGCGGGCGTCTCTCATGTCGATGACCTCAGTGACGAGGATGTGGCGGTGATGCTCTCGCAGGGGTTCTGGGCCTCTGCTGATCCGCAGGTGTTGGGGTCGGCGTCGGTGGTGGTGATCTGTGTGCCGACTCCGCTCAGTGAGGAGGGTGGTCCGGATCTGCGGGCGGTGGAGGCGTCGGCGGGCACGATTGCGGAGCATCTGAGTCCGGGGACCACGGTGATTCTGGAGTCGACGACGTATCCGGGCACCACCGATGGTGTGGTGCTGCCGATTCTTGAGTCTTCGGGTCTGGTGCATGGTCGGGACTTTCTGCTGGCTTATTCCCCGGAGCGGGTGGATCCTGGGTCGACGCGGTTTGGGATCACCAATACGCCGAAGTTGGTGGGTGGGTTGACTGCTGAGGCGACTCAGGCGGCGGTGGCGTTCTATTCGCGGTTTGTGGCTGAGGTGGTGCCGATGTCGGGTACCAAGGAGGCGGAGACGGCGAAGTTGTTGGAGAACACGTATCGGCATGTGAATATCGCTCTGGTCAATGAGATGGCGCGGTTCTGTCATGATCTGGGGATTGATATCTGGGAGGTGATCCGGGGGGCGGCGACGAAGCCGTTCGGGTTCCAGAAGTTCACTCCGGGTCCTGGTGTGGGGGGTCATTGCATTCCGATCGATCCGAATTATCTGAGTTTTCAGGTGCGGAAGACTCTGGGGTATCAGTTCCGGTTTGTGGAGTTGGCTCAGGAGATCAATAATTCGATGCCGCAGTATGTGGTGTCGCGGGTGGGGGATGCGCTCAATGAGGTGGGTAAGCCGCTGAATGGTTCCACGGTCCTGTTGTTGGGGGTGACCTATAAGCCTGACATTGCTGATCAGCGGGAGTCTCCGGCGGTGCCGGTGGCGAAGGTGCTTGCTGAGAAGAAGGCTGAGGTGCGGTTCCATGATCCGTATGTGGAGTCTTGGCATGTCGATGGTGGGGTGTTGCAGCGGGTTCCTGATCTGGAGGAGGCGCTTGGGGGAGCGGATGTCGTGGTGATTCTGCAGCCGCATGGTGTCTATGATCTGGAGGCGATCGGGCAGGTTGTCAGGCGGGCTGGGGGGTTGATCTTCGATACTCGTGGGGCGACGATCTCTGATGACATCGAGCGACTCTGAGGAGGACTCGGTGACTGACCGGCCGAGACGAAGGGACAGACCATGACGCATCCGCGCCGCCGCGTGCTGCTGCTCAGCGACGACGACGTCGTCACCGGGACCCTGCGCCGACTCACCCGTATCGGGGAGCACCTGACGGCGGAGGCCGACGTCGTCATGGCCACACTCGCCGGGCAGGTGGCCGCAGGCCCGCAGGAGCCGCGCTTCCCGCTGCAGCGGATCGCCTCCCACCACAGCCTCAACGCCGACCCCGAGATCTGGGAACGGGACTACCTGATGCCTCGCCTAGACCGGCTGATGAGCGGATTCACCCCGGATGTGCTGGTGGTCGACGGTGACCTCCCCTCCCGGCTCCTGGAGCGACTGGACAGGGCCCATCCGACGGTCCACGTGCGCCTGACCTCCGCCGCCGAGGTACCGATCGGCGGAAAGCTGACGGCCCGCAGCACGCCGACCCCGGTGATTCTCGGCGAGATCACTGAGGACGGTGCGCAATCGGCGGCGACGACGGCTCCACTGCTCGACGCCGCCGTCCGGGGCGCCACCGGTGGTGGCCTCACTGCCGGCTCGGAGCCCGGCGAGACCAGAGCTCCGACGGTTGTCCTGGACCTGCCCGGGCTGAGCCCCGACACCACCGCGGCTGTGGAGGACGCAGCCCTGGAGTTCTTCGCGTCCCGCCGCCCCGAGTGGAGGGTCGCCCTGCTGGACTCTGCCGTAGCCCGTCGAACCGCCCCCGGCGTCGAGAGGATCTCCGGAGGTGCCACCGCGGAGCTGGTCTCCCGCACGGTAGGCGCCCTCGCCGTGCCGGGACACCGAGCCATGCACACTTGGACGCCCGCCAGGATCCCGACCCTCTGGCTGACCGAGGGGCCCGGGAGTGAGAGGCCCATCCGCGGGGCGGCAGAGCGGCCCCGCCGTCGTCTCCGGCCCGACCAGCAGGAGGCGCTGCGACGCCGCGCGGCCCGGTGCGCCGAGGCGGGGTGGGGGCATCACGCGGAGCTGGACGGCCCGCAGGACATGGACGCCCTGCGCTCCCGACTCACCGAGGCGCTGGAGCTCATGGACGGGCGCGGCTGGGTTCCATCCGGCCTGGCGCGGATGCCGGAGGACGGTGCCGAGCAGGCAGCCCAGGCGATCCTGAGGGTGGTCTCCGCCCCGGCCCCGGCCTGACGCATCGCCGGGGAGACGGCACAGACGACAGTGGGCGGGGCTCCCAGACCGGGAGCCCCGCCCACTGTGCGATATGCGATGTGTATGTGCTGTGTCAGACGGGTGCGGAGCCGGCCGCCTCAGATGGTGACGTCGCCCGCGGGGGTCCGGAAGGTGGCGGACATGATGCCCGGTGTGCCGGAAGGTGCCACCCAGTCGACCTCGACGTCCTCGAACGGGTCAGCCTTGGGGCAGGCGAGCCAGTCGGCCACGCGGTCCGGGGACCCGGCGATGGCCAGGCGGATGAGCTCAGCCTCGGGCGGGTAGGCCTGCGAGGGATGCAGGTCCTCGGTGCCCTCGTCCCAGCGGAGCAGGTAGGGCACCTGGGGGTCTGCGATGAGCCCCTTGATGCCGATCTGCTGCCAGGTGAGCTCCTGGCCGTCCGGGAACTTCCGATTGCCGGGTACGGACTTGCGCCCCAGCCGGTCCTCGAAGGGGGAGAGGTCGTCGACGGTGACGCACCATCCCATCCAGCCGCCTCCCACCTGGGAGCGGTTCCGCACGGCCTGGCCGAACGGTGCCTTGTCGGCGGAGGGGTGGTCGAGGACCTCGACGATCTCCAGGTACTGGCGGTTCTTCAGAGGAATGATCGAGCTGCGTGTGCCGAAGCGCGGATGGATACCGCCCTTGACGCGTTCCACGCCCAGCTGACCGACAATCCTCGCGACCGTGGCATCCATGCCATCCGGGCCGACCGCATACGAGACGTGATCCAAGCGCATCATGGGTCCATACTGACACCAGCGTGGGCTTCGTCACCAATCGAGAGCGGTTCCGTGACGAGGAGGCGCCTGATCCCCATTCTTCTACCAGGCGTAGAAACATTCTCGGACGCGGTGATCCGAGCCCTGCTGTCCCGCGTATCCTGGTGGGGTGCTCAAGACCGCGCTGCAGCCCAAATGGATCGCGATGCTCGCCCTGGCCCTGATCCTGGCCACGGTGTTCGTCGTGGCCAGTGCCTGGCAGTTCGGCCAGTCGCGGACCGAGGAGACACCCTCCCGGGAGGTCACCGAGGAGCCCGCGCCGCTGACCGAGGTGTACGCGCCGCAGCGTGCGATGACCGCCCTGGACGCGGATCGGATCGTCACCTTCTCCGGCGAGTTCGTCGAGGACTCGCAGGTGCTGATCTCCGAGCGGCTGCAGGACGGTGAGCCCGGATGGTGGACCGTCGCCGCCTTCGCAGTGGACGGCGCCCCCGACGGTGAGGTCATCCCCGTGGTCCGCGGCTGGACCGACGACGTCGACGCCGTGGACGCGCCCCCTGCGGGGCAGCAGCTCGAGCTGCGCGGGCGCCTGCTGCCGCCTGAAGCTCCCGTGGCCGGGGAGCGCGAGGCCGCCCACGTGTTCGCCAGCCTGTCCCCGGCGGAGCTGATCAACGTGTGGGATCTGCCTTCCTACTCCGGATTCGTGGTCGCCTTCGACGTCGTCGACGCGTCCGGCCACGAGATCGGGGCCGAGGCCGAAACCGTCCCTCTGGAGCCGGTCTGGGTCGGACCACAGCCGGAGGGATCCTCCGTGAACTGGCTGAACCTCTTCTACGCCGTGGAGTGGGTCGTATTCGCCGGTTTCGCCTTCTTCCTGTGGTGGCGACTGGTCAAGGACGCCCATGAGAAGTCACAGGAGGCCGCGGTGCTCGACACGGAGTGGGAGCAGCAGTGGAAGCAGGAGTACCTGGCCGCCGTCGCCGCGGGGCAGAGCCCTCGGGAGGCGGAGGAGACCGCCACCGCGGAGGCGGTACGCAAGCTCGATGAGAAGGACACGTGATGCCTGAGAACACTGGAGACGCCCCGCAGGTGACCGAGGTGCCTGCCGCGCCGAAGCGGCCCCAGAAGCGGCGCTTCCAAGGCACCATGCAGCAGATCAGCGGCTCGCTGACCTTCTACAAGGTCTTCGCCTTCACCACCGGCATCATGCTGCTGATCCTGGTGGCCAAGATGATCATGGACTACGGCTTCGGCTATGAGCTCTACGCCGGCGGCACCACCGCCGAGGGTACGGCCAACACGCTCGGCTTCCATCCGAAGGAGTCGGTCAGCGGAGGCACCGGCATCTCCTATTGGACGGCGGTGATCCACGGCTGGATCTACGTGGTCTACGTGATCGCCGGGTTCCGTCTGTGGTTCCTGATGAACTGGCGGTTCTCCCGCCTGGTGACCATCGTGCTGGGCGGAGTGGTGCCGTTCCTGAGCTTCATCGTGGAGCGTCGGATCGCGGCCGAGGTGCGCCGGGACATCGAGGCCAACCCGGAAGCCGTGCGGCGATACTGAACCGCCTGTGACTCGCTGACGATCGGACGCCGATCGGCCCGCCAGCCTCTCCTGGCGGCCCGTGCTCCGGCTGCCATGCAGCGCCCTCACCGACGTGGTGGGGGCGCCGTCGTCGTACCGCCGTGCTCTCTCGGACCGATGGCGGCTCCTTCCGTGCTGACAGACAGGAAACCCCTGGTCAGAAGCTGAATCAGGCATACCGGGGCGCTCCATCGACGTCTCGCTTCATCGATGGAATCCCTCGCTGTGACCTCTTGCACAACGGCGTCCCGGACATTATTGTGCCTCATGTCACAACAAATTCCCAAGACCGTGGCGCTGCTCTTTTCCCTGCATCTGTGTCACCGCACCTGATTCACCGCACCTGAGAGGAACCGCACCATGAGGCATACCGTGCGCACCCGTCCCTGGAGGACCCTTCCATGGAGGACCGCTGCCCTGAGCATCACGGGAGCCCTGCTGCTCACTGCCTGCGGGGGAGCCGGCACCGCCGAGGAGGATGGCGTCGAGCTCGATGAAGACCAGGTGGGCCAGGGTGCCATGGAGGACTTCGGCGTCGACGACACGTTCGTGGCCACCGAACCCGTCGAATTCTCCCTGCTCTACCGCAACAACCCCGACCACGGCCTCGACCAGGACTGGATGTTCTTCGAGCAGCTGGAGGAGGAGCACAATGTCTCCCTGAGCCTGCGCGACGCTCCGCTGAGCGACTTCGAGGAGCAACGTTCCCTGCTCATCGGCGCCGGGGGGATGCCGGACTTCGTCCCGGTCACGTACCCGGGTCAGGAGGTGCCCTACCTCAGCGGGGGCGCGGTCCTGCCGGTCAGCGACTATCTGGACTACATGCCGAACTTCACCGACAAGCTGGACCGGTGGGAACTCTGGGACGAGTTCGACGCCCTGCGTCAGGAGGACGGCAAGGCCTATATGCTCCCGGGCCTCCGGGAGGACCCGTTCTACGTCTTCAGTCTCGTGGTCCGTGGGGACATCTGGGATGAGCTGGGACTTGAGGACCCCGCGACCTGGGACGAACTGGCGGACCAGCTGCGGGAGGTCAAGGAGGCCTATCCGGACATCACGCCGATGTCCGACCGCTGGGAGCTGCAGAGCACCCTGAACATCGCCTCGGCCAACTTCGACACGGTCGCCGGCTGGGGCTATGGGCAGGGCCTGTACTTCGACCACGACGCTGACGAGTTCATCTACGCCGGGGCCTCCGACGAGTACCGCGAGCTGCTGGAGTTCTTCGCGGGCCTCGTGGAGGAGGGCCTCATGGACGCCGAGACCATGACGCAGGACGACCAGATGGCGGAGCAGAAGTTCTCAGCCGGGGAGTCCTTCGTGATCGGCGGCAACGACGAGTCCACGACCATCTACCACCGAGGGTTCGAGGAACTCGGCACCGAGGGGGCGGAGGCCCGCCTGATCCCCATCCCCGGCGGACGCGACGGCGACTTCGTGCACAGCGGAGCCCGCTTCGACTCCGGCCTGATGATCTCTGGCTCCGTCGCCGATGAGGACACGTTCCTGGCCCTGCTGCAGTTCATCGACTGGCTCTACTACTCGGACAACGGCCTCGAGTTCGCCACCTGGGGCATCGAAGGCGAGACCTACGAGCGGGACGCCGACGGTGAGATCGCACTGGACGAGAACATCGACATCAACAGCCTCCGCCCGGACGCGGAGGAGCACCTGCTGCGTGATTACGGCTTCCACAACCAGCCGTTCATGCACGCCGCCGGTTCGCTGACCGAGTTCGTGCACTCCGGCCTGCGTCCCCACGTCATCGAGTGGCAGGAGAGCATGCAGCACAAGGAGGAGCGCCCGGTGACGCCGGCGCACCCGTTCACGGACCTGGAGCTGGAACAGCTGGGCCTGTGGTCCACCACGCTGACCGACCACGTCCAGACCGCCACCGCCCAGTTCATCCTCGGGCAGCGCAGCTTCGACGACTGGGACTCCTACGTCTCGGAACTGGAGAGCCTGAACATGCAGTCCCTGGTGGACATGGCGAATGAGGCCTATGAGCGGGCCCAGGAGCAGATCGACGAGCAGATCGACGAGGACGCCGAGGGGGACACCGAGGAGTAGATCGAAGACACGGCAGAGGTTCAGACGTTCGAGCAGGACGAGAGGGGCAGGACATGACACAGGACTCGCACTGGAAGAGGACAGCCGCCGCAGTGGGGGTGACCTCCCTGCTGCTGGCCGGCTGCGGCTCCGGGGGCGCCGCCGATGACGAGGCCCCAGAGGTCGATGAGGAGGCCCAGGGGGTCGGCGCGATGGAGGATTTCAGCGCCGGAGACACCTTCGTGGCTGACGAACCCATCACGGTCTCGCTCCTCTATCGGGACCATCCCAACTACTCGTTGCAGGACGACTGGCTGATCCTTGAGCACCTGGAGGAGGAGCACGGAGTCACCCTGGACCCTGTGGTCACCCCGTTGAGCGATTTCGAGGATCGGCGGTCTGTGCTGATCGGCGCGGGGGAGATCCCCGACTACGTGCCGGTGATGTGGCCTGGACACGAGACGGCCTACATCTCCGGAGGGGCGCTTCTGGCGGTGAGCGACTACCTGGACTACATGCCGAACTTCACCGACAAGCTGGAAAGGTGGGATCTGCAGGAGGAGTTCGACAACCTCCGGCAGGACGACGGCAAGGCCTACATCCTGCCCGGGCTGCGCGAGGACCCGTTCCACAACTGGACGTTGGCCGTCCGGGACGACATCTGGCAGGACCTGGGTCTGGAGGACCCGGAGACCTGGGACGAACTTCAGGATCAGCTCGCTCAGGTGGCCGAGGCCCACCCGGACATGATCCCGTGGTCCGACCGATGGGAGATGAACGCGACCCTCAACCTCGCCGGGCCCAATTTCGACACCGCCGGCGGGTGGGGGCTGGGCAACAGCCTCTACTACGACGCCGATGCCGACGAATTCGTCTTCACCGGCGCCACGGATGAGTACCGCGTGATGCTGGAGTACTTCTCTGGGCTCATGGAGGAGGGCCTGCTCGACACGGAGTCGCTGACCCAGGACGACGACTCCGCGGTGCAGAAGTTCGCCTCCGGGCAGTCGGCGATGATCTCCACCAATGAGGAGGAGCTCAGTGCTCTGCGCACTGCCTTCGAAGAGATCGGCGAGGACGACGCCGAGGTGCGGATGATTCGGGTGCCTGCCGGTCCTGAAGGGGACAATGTCGCCGCCGGGGGACGGTTCGACGTCGGCATGGTGCTCGCCTCACACCTGGCGGACCGGGATGACTTCATCGCGGTGCTGCAGTTCCTGGACTGGCTCTACTACTCGGACGAGGGCCTGGTCTTCGGCGCCTGGGGCGTGGAGGGGGAGACGTATGAGATCAACGAGGACGGAGAGAGGGAGCTCGCCGAGAACGTCGGGATCAAGGACTTCAATCCGGATGCTGAAGAGCACCTATCGGTGGACTATGGCTTCTACAACGGGGTCTTCACCCACAACTTCGGCTCAGACACAGAGATCTTCCTGTCCCTGATGAGCGACGAAGCAGTCCATCTGCAGGAGGAGATGTCCGACAAGGTGGAGCTGCCTATGCAGCCGAACATTCCCTTCTCCGAGCTGGAGATCGAGCAGGCCTCCCTCTGGCAGAACTCGCTGACCGACCAGGTCAACGAGGCCACGGCTCAGTTCATCCTGGGACAGCGTGACCTGGAGGACTGGGACTCCTATGTGGCCGAGCTTGAGGCGCGGAACATGGCTGACTACGTCGAGCTGGCCAATGAGGCCTATCAGCGGGGACAGGAGATGCTCGACGAGCTCGAGGAGGAGGGCGACCTGCTCGACTCTGATGCTGAGGACTCTGATGCTGAGGACTCTGATGCTGAGGACTCTGAGACGGAGGGTGACTGATGACGTCTGCGCAGTTCAGTCCGGGGACTCAGCCAGGTCGTGGTGCTGCTGCGGCTGTGGTGGTCGAGGATCAGGTTGC